>JBILYM010000018.1:0-16972 GCA_044377725.1 Phycisphaerales bacterium | reverse complement strand
GGAAACCACACGCGGCCTGATGCAAGGCATCATCGACTTCGCCGGACTCTTCCCACCCGCGTCTCTTGACATGCCAAAGACGCTCGCCGCCTACGCGCAGTACCGCGCCAGCACCGACCAATGGGCGCTGGGTCGCCTGATTGTTCCGCTGAAGCGCATCGGTGAATTTGAACGCTGTGCCACCGAGCATCTGCCCACCGGCGACACGGATGATTCCGAAGAGCCATGGCGCCTCTCCGCTTTGTGCGAAGCCACTGGCGACGAGTCATTTGAAGATGAGCTGGATGCCATTGAGCGATTCAACGCGCGTCACGGCGAGCCAGGGGCAGGGCGCGCCGTCATTGAGACCATTGAAATCAAGCCAAAGGATGCACACGCTATCGAAGGCGCGCTGGAACTGATGCCGGAGACGCTGTTCCCGTGGTTTGAATTGCCATGGCAGCATGACATCCGCGGCATGGTGGCTGCGCTCAGCGAGATGGAGTCTGGTGCCAAGGTGCGCACCGGTGGAGTCACGCCGGAAGCGCATCCATCACCGCTGGAATTGGCGCGGTTTCTTTCCACGTGCCACCATGCAGATGTGCCTTTCAAGGCGACCGCTGGATTGCATCACCCGTTCCGGCACCGCTCGGAAAGCGTCGGTTGCGACCAGTTTGGATTTGTGAATGTGTTTGTGGGCGCGGCGCTGCTGCACCACGGCGTTGTTGAGCAAGAAGAACTTGAAATGCTGCTGGCGGACACGCACGGCAAGCACTTTGAATTCACGCCGACCGGCGTTTCTTGGAAGGCGCGCGCATTGACGCTTGGCCAATTGCGCGAAGCACGCGAATCATTCTGCACCAGTTTCGGCAGCTGCTCGTTTGATGAACCAATGAACGATCTTCGCTCGATCCACTTGCTGCCGCCTCATGCGGCGAAGGGCTGATATGACCACTGAAACACGCTGCTGGGTGGATGGAGCTACGCGCGCTGACGGCGACTTTCCGATTCAGAATTTGCCATGGGGCGTGGCAGGACGCCCGGACCGCCAGGGCGAGCCGCGCATCTTTGTGGCTATCGGTGACAGCGCCTTGGATATGGCTGAATGCGCTGGATTTGGCATGCTTGCCGGGCTGGCCCCGCGTATTGAAGCCGCGCTCCGCATGCCGACACTGAACGGAATGATGGCGCTTGATGCCGCGGACTGGACTGCCGCGCGCGCACATGTGACGGCGCTCCTCACCAGTGGTTCGCACAGCATTGAGAAGCATGCACGCCGCGATGCCGTGTTGATCGCACGCGCTTCGCTCAAGATGCAAGTGCCCGCTGCGATTGGTGACTACACCGACTTCTACGCAAGCGAATTCCACGCCACCAATGTTGGCAGCATGTTCCGCCCGAACCAACCACTCATGCCCAACTGGAAGTATTTGCCGGTTGGCTACCACGGCCGCGCATCAAGCATCGTGGTTGATGGCACTCCGGTAGTGCGCCCGCACGGACAAACGTCCGCAACCGACGAAGGCCCACCAACCTTTGGTCCAAGCAAGCTCCTCGACCATGAATTGGAAATGGGCTTCTTCTTTGGCGGCGCAGGCAATGCCATGGGTAACCGCATTTCAGTAGCAGAAGCCGCAAAGCATCTCTTTGGATGCGTAATCTTGAATGACTGGTCAGCGCGCGACGTGCAGAAGTGGGAGTACCAGCCACTCGGGCCGTTCACTGCCAAGAATTTCTGCTCCACGGTGAGCCCGTGGGTTGTCACGCTTGATGCCTTGCGCCCGTACTGCATTCCTGGCCCTTCGCGCAAAGAAGGCGATCCAGCCATGCTTGACTACCTGCGCTGGGACAACGACTTCGTAGTGGATGTCACGCTGGAAGTACTGCTCGCCAGCGCCGCCATGCGCGCCGCCGGTACCGCGCCCACGCGCGTGAGTATCGGTTCTTTCAAAGATGTCTACTGGACGATGAGTCAGATGCTTGCGCACCACACATCAACCGGCTGCAACATGCGACCCGGTGACTTGCTCGCCAGTGGCACCATCAGTGGACCTGCCAAAGAGAATCGCGGCTGCATGCTGGAACGCACTTGGCGCGGCACCGAACCGATCACGCTTGCCGACGGCACGGAACGTCGCTTCCTTCAGGACGGCGACGAACTCACCATCCGCGGCTGGTGCGAACGCCCAGGCCTGCCACGCATCGGCTTTGGTGAATGCCGCGGTGTGATCATGCCAGCGCGGTGAGCAGGGCAGTTACTGCCAGGTACTGCCAACATCCTTCGCAGGCTTCGCTGATTTGCCCTTAGCGGGAGCCTTGCTCTTCGCCGCAGGCTTACTCTTGCCCTTCGCCTGAGCACTCGGCTTCCGATGCGCGCCATCCGCATGGTGCTGGTCAAGAGACACGGGGAAGTGTTCGCCCTCCCAACTCTGCGGGTAGGCCAGATCATCAAATGCCATCGCCGCCTTCGTCGGGAACATCGGACGGAAGGTGTCGCACATCACCGCCAGCTCGCTGGTCTCGCGCGCGCCGAGGCTCTTCTCAACAGTGCCCGGGTGCGGTCCGTGCGGAATGCCCTGCGGATGCACGCTGATGGAACCGGGTTCGATTCCCTTGCGCGCCTTGTAGTTGCCCTCAACGTAATAGAGGATCTCATCGCTATCAAGGTTCGAGTGGTTGTACGGCACCGGGATGGCGTCTGGATGGAAATCCAAGAGGCGCGGGCAGAAGCTGCAGATCACAAAGTTGTGACCTTCGAACGTCTGATGAATCGGCGGCGGCATATGCAACTTGCCAACGATCGGTGAAAAGTCATCCACGTTGAAACAGTACGGGTAGTAGCAACCGTCCCAACCAACCACATCAAGCGGGTGGTAGGTGTACATGTATGAATGCACCAGGTCGCGCGCTTTGATGCGCACTTCGTACTCGCCCTTTTTATCAAAGGTGAGCGGCAATTCCGGCATGCGCAGATCGCGCTCGCAGTAGGGCGCGTGCTCCAAGAACTGGCTAGTGGTCTTACTCATGTAACGCGGCGGCGGAGCGATGTGGCTGCCGTTAGCGGTTTCAAACACCACAAAGCGCGGCGGTTGCTCGCCTTCCTTGGTCTTGTCAAAGGTCATGCGATAGACGATTCCCTTCGGAATGACCACGTAGTCCTTCGGTCCAAACTTCAGCGTGCCGAACATGGTGTGCACCGTGCCCGAGCCAAAGTGGATGAAGATGCATTCATCACCCATGGCGTTCTTGTAGAAGTAATCCATCTTCTCCGCCGGGACGCACATGGCCATTTCCACATCGGAGTTGCCAAACACCACCACGCGACCAGTGATCGGGTCGCCCTTGGCAGGCATGACCGCGGTCTTCAGGTGGCGCATGCGCATGACATCCTTCTCGATGTACTCCACCTTGGTGCTGTACAGCGTCTTCCAACCAATCACCTGTGTTGGCGGATTGATGTGATAGAGCGTGGAGGTCGGACCAACGAAACCTTCGGTTCCGAAGACTTCTTCGCTGTAAAGCGCGCCGTCGGGGCGGCGGAACTGCACGTGGCGCTTCTTAGGAATTTGGCCGAGTTTCGTGTAGTAGGGCATTGCTCGGGTAGTGTACGAGTCACTCCTACTTTTGGCGCACGAACTATGACAGACGAAACCTCCGTGAATTCTCCCGTTTCCGCGCCCCTTGAGGCGCCCGCGCTGCTTGCCGAGCGCCCGGAATGGATCGTCATTTCGAAGCCTGCCGGTTGGCACACCGTGGCTCGGTCTGGTGCGTCTGCAGGTGCCGATGAAGGGGCTTCCATCATTCCAACGGTCGAGGAATGGCTCCGTACGCAACGCCCCGAACACGCCGCCATTCCTGAGGCCGGCATTGTCCACCGCTTAGACCTTGGTACATCTGGTTGCCTGGTTGCCGCGCGCAGCGTGGAGGCGTATGAACGCCTACGCGCCGCGGTTGGCAGTGCGGCCGGTGCACGCAAGACGTACTTGGCACTGGCCGTGAGCGGTATCGCTGAAGTGGGGAGCTTCCGTTATTACTTTGTGAGTCGCCACAAGGGTTCGCGCAAGGTCACCGTTGCCACCGAGGGCGGCGCGCCGGAATGTGGTCGATGCCGCTGGCAAGTGCAGAAGCGACTGGTGGACGGCATTCATGATCTAGTGGAAGTAGAACTGGTGGGGCGCGGTCGCAGGCATCAGATTCGTGCGGGCCTTGCGCATCTTGGATATCCACTGGCTGGCGACGCGCTGTATGGCGGCTCGACCACGGTGCATACCCATCCGGCGCTCCATGCATGGCGCGTCGAGATTGATGGCGAGCAGGTGGAATGCCCAGCAGATGCGCGATTTACAGGCTGAAACGAACAGTGCAGCGAATAACTAGCGGGGTCCGCGCGAAACAACGATCGCCGCACCCCGTGTGCCTGCACTGTTCCGAATCATGACTCCCAGCGTTCAATCTCTTCGCGACGGCGTGGTGCCGCCAGCACGATGAGTATGACGGTTGGATAGATCAAGCCAATGATGCATCCGCCCACCACTTGTATAACTTGCCAGGTAGTTGCTTCGCCGGGCGTTTCGCCAGCGCGTTCTTCCGCACTGACTGAGATCGGTGGCTTCTGGCTTTCTTTCCATTCGTTGGTGGCGCGCACAATGCCGGCTTGCCACTCGGTGGCTGGCCCAAGCAACCAGAACCCAATGGCCAAGAGCGGCAGTGCCAGTCCAATGCGGATGTATGCATAACGACGCAGTTGCCGCGGTCCGGAGGATCGACGACGCAGGGTGGCAATGCCCCCGAGCAGAAGAAGTGCGCTCAGGATCAGTGACGCCACCAGGTCAACGCCCAGACCGAGCATCATGGCGCGCGGAGCATCAGGAAATTTGATCGGCATGGCGCCAGAAAACAGCTTCATGGAGAAGATGCCTGCCATACCGCAGCAACTGCCCAAGAGCGACAATCCACCAATGACGGCGGAGATACCGATGGAGATGCCGCCAAGCCAACCAGGCCACGATGAATTTGAATCGTTGTTTCCCTGTTCAGCTGAGGCAAATGCGCCCGGACCAGTTGGCGGCGTTGGATCAAACGGCACAAATGGAGGCTGTGAGGATTGGTTCATGCGTCGCAGGGTACCGCGCTTCTGGGTGCGGCGGCATTTCTATGCGGGGCATCGGTGGCTACCGCGCGGCGGTAGGGAACGGTGGAAGCGCGGGAGCATCAGGCATGCACACACGCAGCACCACGGAATGCGCACGCGTGCCCCAGGTGGCGTCACTTGCAGGAATCTCCACCACACGTGCTGCGCGCCACTCGCAAACCGCCATCGTGACCGCGCCAACGGCGATCGGATCCGTCACCAGTGCATCACGCAGATCAATGCGCGCTTCCGCTGCGACGCGCAGTGCGTCGGCGGGCAACATGGAGCATTGGTAGGTGGGGAGCGGGTCAAAGCGGGACGTTTCGCCCTCGCGGATATCAGCGGCGTCGGCAATCATCACCGTCTCTCCACCGATTCGAATCTCCACGCGCGCGTCCGGGCGGTCTTCCAAGCCAACCACAGGCGATTCGGCTCCGGTGGTGCTCCACCGCACGCCGACCATCGCCAAGGTGGTTCCGCCTGCCAGCGCTGATCGACGCCACGCCAACACAAACGGCGCCATTCGCCGATTCACCAGCGGCCAGGCCTGCAGGTATCGATCCGCCAATTCCACCCGTGGTTCACGGGCAAATTGTTGATAGAGACCCCGATCAACACGCAGGTCAACTTGCTCAATACTGCGCGCGATCGCGGCGCGCGCGGGCGCATCCAGTGACATCCACGCAACAGTCCCTGGGCGCACTTGGTCGGCCAATGCGGCCAGTGCACTCCAGTCGCTGCGGTCAACCGCCGTGATGGCCCCCTGAATAAATGACGCCACCGCGCGCGCTGGGAAGTCGGCACGAATGGTCGTGAGTTCCGTAGCGGTCCGATCATCACAGGATGGCAACCGTGCCAGCGCCGCTGCAGCGGATCCGGGCAAGCCGGCATTCAGCGTCTCCGTGATACCGCGCACTCCGGTCTCCCACGCGTCCAATTCCGCAATGCGTTCTAACACGCGGCCGCGCGCTTCGGCCAAGGCACGTGCGCCACTTGGGGCCGGCATGCGCGCAAGCTGCGGATCATCGCGCAGGCGTTTCAATACATCACGGGCCGCTCGTGCCGAACCGGCGGACTTGGCTTGTTCAAGAGCAGGGCGCAACGTAGTGCGCACCAATACCTCTCCGTGCAGTGCGGCCGCGTTGCTGCGCGCCAAGTCAAAGTCACGCTTATCGTTTCCGCGCATCGGAGCAGGCGGCACTGCATCAATGATTTCCAACAGTTCCGCACTGCGATCATTGGCGGCGGCGGTCACCGTTCGTGATTGCAGCGCAGCGAGCGCTTCGCTGTTGCGGCGATGATCATTCTCAAACTCGGCGCGCCGTTCCGCAATACGCGCCTCAAGACTGGCATGCGCAGCGGGAGAATCAAGCGCAAGTTGCGCAGCAATCTCTAAGCGCCGCGCATCGATCGCCGTCAGTTCAGTGTTGTCACTGGCGCGATCAACATCATCGCGCAGAATTCGGAGCCGGTCCGCTCGGGCTGCTCGGGCGCGAACGGCCTCTTCCACCGCTTGCACTGCCAGCTCCAGTTCCGATCGCAACGATTGCAATTCACTGCTGCGAACGGTGCGTGACCAGGCATGGGTTACCCAGGACGCATCGAGCGCGGGCTGGCACAGAAGTACCGCTGAACGCAGGTGTTCCAGAGCGGATGAAACCCGGGTAGATGCAATATCTTGTTGCACTGCTTGCAGATCGCTCCGCGCACTATCAATAGCAGCTCGGTCAACGATCGCGCCGCGCACGATAAATATCGCCGCGCCCAGCACACTGGACGCGGCGATGATGATGGCTATGCGGCCTCGATGCACGGGATCAGAGATTCCCGCGGCGCTCCTGCTCAAGTTCAAGACTCTCAAAGAGCGCTTTGAAGTTGCCCTTGCCGAAGCTTTGGCTGCCGCGTCGGCAGATGATTTCAAAGAACAACGTTGGTCGATCCTGCAGCGGCTTGGAGAACAACTGCAAGAGGTAGCCCTCATCGTCAGCGTCAACCAAGATGCCCAAATCCCTGATGCGCGCGTGGTCTTCCTTCACGCCGGCATGCCCGTGCTGCTTGAGCATGGCTTCAACGCGCGCCCAAACGCCCTTGTAGTAGGACTCTGGAATGTTCAAGAAATCAACGCCGCGGCGACGCAACTCAGCAACGCTGGCAATTTCGTCATCGGTGCGCAGAGCCAAGTGTTGAACGCCCGGAGTCATGTCATGCCACTCCAGGTATTCAAGAATTTGGCTCTTCTTCTTGCCGGCCGCTGGCTCATTGATCGGGAACTTGATCAGCTGATTACCGCTGGCCATCACCTTGGACATGAGCGCTGAGAATTCCGTGGAAATATCGTTGTCATCAAAGTGCTTGAACATCTGGAAGCCCAGTACGTTTGCGTACCAGTCCACCCACGTGTTCATCTTGCCTTCTTCAACATTGCCAACCGCGTGATCAACAAATTTGAGTCCGCATGGGTGCTGCTTGTTGTATTCGTTCAATGCAAACGGTCCGATGGATCGGAACCCGGGCATGAATATGGCACCTTGCTTGATCTTGGGCAGCGCGTACTCACCAGTGCGGCTGACGAAGGTATGCACCGCGCGTCCGTAGGTCTTGATGCCCGCGGTGGTCACGGTTCCGTGCGTATCGCTGGCAGTCACTGGCTCATAGGCGCTCTCGCCGCCGTTCTTCACAGCGGCGTTCCATGCTGCCTCAGCATCAAAGACGTTAAATGCGATGTCCTTGATGCCGTCGCCAAATTTGGCAAGTTCTGCCGACGCAGGGTGATTCTTGGAAAGTGGAGTCTCAAGGATGAAGCGAATATTGCCTTGGGTCAGGAGGTACTGCGCGGACTCGCGACTTCCGGTGGTCAGGTCGCGGATTTGCTCCACTTGGAAGCCAAACGCCGACGCATAGAAAAACGCGGATTGCTTGGCATTCCCGACATAGAAGCGAACGTGGTCGACGTCAATCAAGGCCAGCGGATCGGTGCCCGTGGCGGCGCGGTGCTCGGTTTGTGGAGTGGCGGTCGTCATTGGGAGAATGATATCCCGCCCGGCGGTATAACATTTAGTCATGCCGCGCACCTCACGTAATCCCCGCCTGGAGACTGTTGAACCCATCGGAAAGCGAGTTCTCATCCGCAAGGACGAGGACAAGAAGATCACCAAAGTTGGTATTCACCTGCCGGACCGGCTGGAGATTCCCACCATCACCGGCCGGGTAGTTGCTATTTCTGCCGAGGTAGCCAAGGATGAAAATTACCCCATCGAGCAGTACGACCGCGTGCTCTTCAACCCCAAGCACGGCGTCCCCGTGGACTTTGAAGGGGACAACCGGCTGTTTGTGATTCCCATTGAAGACATCGTGGCGGTGTTCCGCGCCGCGGACTCTGGGCACAGCGAGTGAGTAGCGGCGGGGCGAACGGTAGTGCGGCGAACGGCGGGGATGGTGCACACCGCCGCGCCGAGGCGAACGGCAGCGTTGGCTTGCTTCCGGATCCGTTTCCCGTCCCCCGCGCCGGTGGTCCGCTCCGCACTTCGATCCGCGTCCCTGGTTCCAAGAGCATCACCAATCGCGCTCTGATTCTGGCGGCACTGGCCGACGGCGTATCAGTGTTGCACGGCGCATTGCGCTCCGACGATACGGACGGATTGATCGAAGCGCTGCGTGCCCTCGGTTGTGTCATCACGGTGACCGGCGATTCCGTGCATGTTCATGGGTGCGGCGGTCGATTTGCTGCTGATCTTCCGGTGCACATCAATCTGGGCGACGGCGGAACCCCCACGCGATTCATGATGGCCGCCGCCTCGCTTGCCCGCGCGCCAGTCACTATCGATGGCAGCACACGCATGCGTCAACGTCCGGTTGCCGATGGCGTGACCCTTCTTGCGGCGCTTGGCGTTGGCATCAGCAGCACCGGATCCGGCACGAACGCTGCGCTTCCACTCACGGTGACTCCAGGCGTCGCCGCACCGAACGGTGGAACTGTGCGTATTTCACGAACATCAACAAGCCAGTGCGTGAGCGGTCTCTTGCTCTGCGCGCCGTGGTTTCGTGATGGACTGCGCGTGGAGTTCACGGAGCAACCCACCAGCCAGAGTTATTTGGAATTGACGGTCGATGAACTCCGCCGCTGGGGCGTTGCTGTGGATGAATCACGCGATGCCACTGGGCAGCTCACTGCGATCACTGTTCCATACGGACCGCCGCGCGCGCGTCCAGAAGTGCACATCGAAGCGGACGCATCAAGCGCCATTTACTGGGCCGCTGCGGCCGCCATCATTCCAGGAAGTGTGGTGGACTTGCTTGGTCTGCCGCACCAGAGCCGACAGCCTGACATGCTTGCGATCCAAGCGATTGGTGCCATGGGGGCTCTCATCGCGCCATCGCCAATAGAACACGGAGCAACACGCGTCGCCTGCGCGGTTACTGATAGTCAGTCGCCGCTGCGGGGTGGTCAATTCAACCTGTTCGGCGCTCCCGATGGAGCGTTAGCAGTGGCCGCCATTGCCGCGCTTGTGGACGGCGAAACCAGGCTCGATGGCCTGTCCACGCTGCGAGTCAAGGAAAGCGACCGCCTCGCTGCGCTCCGTGACGGCCTGATTGCTATCGGCGCGGGCGCGCGGATCGAAGGCGATTCGTTGATCATTACGCCGATGAACGCGCAGCATGTCCGCGGCCCGGGCGCGATCGCACTCATTCAAACAGTCCGAGATCACCGGATCGCCATGGCATTTGCAGTCATTGGATTACAGTCGAGTGGCGTGCAGATTGTTGATCCTGGTTGCGTTGCCAAGAGCTACCCGGCTTTCTGGACGGACCTCGCCCGCATGATTCAGCCGCAGTGACGCGCTGAGCCGTGCAGTTGTGTGCAGGGTTGTGCAGTCTTATGCAGCGTCATGCAGCGCCGTGCATGGGTTTCATCGATCGAATACTCTTACTGAATGCACGCATTTTGGCACTTTGCAGCTCGACTGCTCAAGCACAAGGCACGCCTTGCCACCGCGATGGGCCTGGCACTTATCTCAGCTGGCGGGCTTGGTGCTGGATTGGTGGCGCTTGCACCAGTCTTAGAGTTTCTGCTCCGCAAGAATCAGTCGCTTGGGCAGTGGATCAACCAGAACGCTCCGTGGGTGCCACCGGAATTCACCGAGCGCTTGCCAGCGGACGCATTTGGAGGCGTCGTGGTGATATTCGTTGGGCTACTGGTGATGACAGTCGTTGGAGCCGTCGCGAACTTTGGTCACCAGTACCTAGCGTTGACCCTGTGCGTGCGCACGGTCACGGAAATTCGCCACGATATCTTTAAGCATGCCGTGAACCTGCCGCTGGGTACGGTGTTGCAGCGCGGCGCCTCTGATCTGGTGAGCCGCACGGTCCGCGACAGCTCTGAATTGCAGCGCGGACTGGTGGCGCTCACTGGTAAGACCGTGGCGCAAATCACCAAGGGTGGCGCAGCGTTTCTAGCGGCAGTGTGGTTTGACTGGCGGATCACCCTGGTGGCGCTGGTGGCTGTTCCGATGCTAGCGATTCCATTGCGAAAGTTTGGGAAGCGCATTCGCAAGGGCGTGCGCGGTTCACTCCGCGCGCAGGCGGACTTGTTGCGTGTTTCCAACGAAAGCATGCAAGGAATTCGCGCTGTCAAATCAGCCACTGCCGAGGCGGAAGCGATTCGACGATTTGACGCAGTCAATGCGATCGTCCTTCGCGAAGAGATGCGAGTTCGCTTTGCACAATCGATGTCTTCGCCCATTGTTGAATCAATCGCCATTGTTGCCATTTGCGTATTGGCGTTGATTGCTGCGCGGCAAATCATCGACGGCAAATTGGCATTCGACACCTTTGTGCTTTCACTTGGTGCATTGGCAGCTGCTGGTGGTTCCTTGAAGCCGATCGCAGGATTTATCAACGATATTCAGGCTGCATCAGCGCCTGCCGAGCGTCTTGAGGAAGTCCTGAAGGTCGCCCGTGAAGATGCCGGTGAACGCCGCAAGCAGCCACTCCCGCCGCACGCGCGCGACATTCGATTTGAAGGTGTTTCCTTTCGTTATACAGGCGCCGACGTGGACGCGTTGCAAGATGTCAACCTAGTCATTCAGCATGGCGAACGTGTCGCCTTTGTCGGTGGCAACGGGTGCGGTAAGACCACCTTGCTTTCCATGCTTTCCAGGCTCTTTGCGCCCACCACCGGTCGAGTGCTGGTGGATGGCGCGGATATTTCCCAGCATGGGTTGAAGACGGTGCGCGCGCAAGTTGGCGTGGTCACCCAAGACGCATTCTTGATCCGTGGCAGCATCACGGAAAACATCCGCTTTGGTCATGACACTCCGTCAGATGAAGCCGTGCGGCTTGCAGCGCGTCGCGCGTATGCAGAGTCATTCATCGATCGCCTTCCTGATGGATTCGGCACGGTGGTTGCAGAGGGCGGAACCTCGCTTTCCGGCGGCCAGCGGCAGCGCATTTCGATTGCGCGAGCCGTGTTGCGTGATCCGCGCATTCTGATTCTGGATGAAGCCACCAGTCAGGTAGACGCTGAAAGCGAAGATCTCATCAACACCGCTATCGCCGAGTTTGGTGCGGGGCGCACCACGTTGGTCATTGCACATCGGCTATCAACGGTGCTTGCTGCCGATCGGATTGTGGTGATGGACGCGGGCCGAATTGTTGCCACTGGAAGCCATGCAGAATTGCTGGCCTCGTGCGCTGCCTATCAGCGGATTGCGCGCACGCAGCTCAACATGGTCTGACGTTCTGTAACTCTTGGATTCGGACGCGATCTATTGCGATCAAGCGTTCAAACGGTCATCCGCGCACGTGCCAATGCAACACCCCTCAGCGCGGAACCGTCGCGCCGCCAGTCGCTGGAATTGCGCTGCCCGTGGTGGGCTCCGGTGCGCCGCCAAGCGCGGGCATGGCGCTGCCTTCTGGTGCAGTAACGGCGGGTAATCCACCAGATGGCGAAATGATCTCCAGCCCATCGCCCGTCACCGGAGCTGGCGCGGTGATTGGTGCTGCTGGCACCGGCAGCATCGCGGCAGGCGCTCGCGCCGATTCCAAGGCGATCCACGCCAGAATCACGCCGCCAACCAGTGTCATGCAGGAAATGATTGCAACAAAGAGCATCCAATTTTGCAGCGCAGTGTGCAACTTCTGTACGCCTGCATCGCGCTCCGTGGTCTTCTCAAGAAGCCCCTGCAGCGCCGCGGAACTTCGATCGGTGGTTGACTGCAACTGCACCACTGCATTGGCAAGGGTGGTCACGCCGTCGGCAACCTTCATGGCGCTCTCGTGATTGAGGTCAAGTTGCTGCTGCACCAAACTCATCACATCGCGCTGCTGTTCAACCCCTTGAGTGATGCGGGCGAGCGTTTTCTCAACATGGTCATCGCGCTGTCGCGTCAGCATGAGTTGCTGCGCAACCAAGTCCGCCAAGCGCGTTTGCTGCCGAACAAGTTCCGGAAGCGAACCCATGCTCTGCGGGAGTGCAGCAACCACGCGGGCCAGTTCCTGCTGACGCTGATCCTGCACATCAAGGAACATCCGAAACTCGCGTGCCATGGTCACAATTTCCTGCGAGTCTGCAGGAACGGGCATGGTGCCAACGGCATCAATCCGGTCGGCGCCAGAACGGCGGACTGGGGCAGGCGCATCGTCGCTGCCAAGGAAGAGGGTTCGGAGCGTGGCAAGGAATCCGGGCATCGGGGGGTAAGGGTAACGGGGAAACGGGTCGCTTGGGCGGAAGAAATGGCCGTAGCCGCGGCGTACGATCGACCGAGTGCCCGCGCGGACTTTCATCACCCCTCTGATTGCATGCGTGTATCTGCTTGCCTGCGCGGCAGCATGCGATCGGCCGGCACCGGTCGCCCCCAACGCCCACGCGGGCGCGCGGATCGTTTCCCTGAGTCCAGCCCTCACAAGAACCGTCACGGAACTTGGCGGCGGGGCTGTCATCGTGGGGCGAACCCCGTGGTGCGAAACGCCCCAAGCCGCCGACGCGCGCATTGTTGGTTCGCTGGAAGACCGGGATCTTGAAGCCATCGCCGCGCTGCATCCCACCCTGATCCTTCGCCAGTCCAGTGTCGCTGACCCCGCGCTCGAAACAGTGGCTCGATCCGTCGGCGCGGAAGTCCATACCTGGCACTTTGACCGTGTGTCCGATGTGCAAGCCAGCCTGGTACCCATTGCGAACCTCCTTGCCGAAGCTGGAATCGCCACTGCGCCGGAAACTGCCGCGCGCATCACCGCTTTGCATCACGAAGCCGTGGCCGCGCCCGTTCACACCACGGGGCCAGTCCTCTTTCTGTTTGCGGTCGATCCGCCCATGGCGTTTGGAACCGGCACCTACGTAGACGACCTCTGGACCGCCATGGGCGGCAGCAATGCCATGCGCCGTCCCGGGTATCCAGCGATCACGGCGGAAGACGTGGTGCGCCTGGCACCAGCAGCCATCATTTCGATCGGCAGTAGCAGCATTCCCGCGTGGATGACGGATGCAAGCCGCGCGCGCGTGGCGATCGATGCGCCTGATTTACTTGAGCCAAGTGCGCGCATGTTGGTGCATGGTCCGACCTCACTGCGCCGCGCCGATGATGCGATTGTGGCGATGACTGATGCTCAGCCGGGAGTCAGCAAGTGATCGCACGGAAACCCATGATTGGCCTGGCCATGGTCGGTGCGGCAACGTTGATCGTTGTTGCAGCCCGGCTCCTGGTTGTTCGAACGCTTGATGGCACCTTCGTGGTTGGCTGGCCCAGCGCGGTGCTTGGTCAATTTCGCATCGATGCAGTGTTTGCCGCCGCCGCCGCTGGTGCTGCGCTGGGTGTTTCCGGTGCCATCATGCAGACCTTGTTGCGCAATCCGCTGGCTTCGCCGTTTGTATTGGGCGTCACCAGCGGCGCGGGTGCTGGCGTTGCGCTGGCATCACTCGCTGCGGCGTGGGCCGGAATGGCAGCTCCAGTGGGTGCAGCGCTCGGCGTTCCGGCACTCATCGGTGCAGTCACAGCGCTTGGAGTGGTGCTTCTCTTGGCACGGAGGGGCGGATCGATCGATCCGGTGACGCTCATTCTCAGCGGAGTCATTGTGGGTGCAATTGCAAGCGCACTGAGCACGGTTGCAGAATCACTGTTGCCCCCGGAACGACGCGGTCTGCTTGCTGGCTGGCTCTTTGGGCGGATTCCTGACGTTCCGGATCCGGGCGCTCTCGCCGCCTGTGCGGTCGCCGCGTGCGGGCTGACGGCGTTGGCTGCAACGTGGGGCTCGCGCCTGGATGCAGCGGCACTGTCTGACGACGAAGCACGATCCGTGGGCGTCCCGCTTGCACCCATGCGCACCGCGATGTTCCTTGGCTGCGGCGTTGCCACCGCCGCAAGCGTTGCCTTGTGTGGCCCGATTGCATTCATTGGATTGCTGGCGCCGCACTGCGCGCGCGCCTTGGTTGGTCCGCGCAACCGAACATTAGTGGTTGGATCCGCGATCGCTGGCGCCGGACTCCTCATTGGCGCGGACGCACTTCGGCAGTGGATCGATATCGGCGGCGGTCGGCTGCCACTGGGCGCAGTGACCGCTGTCGCTGGCGGCATTGCATTTCTTGTGTTGTTGCGCAAGACCACGGGGGCCTGGCCGCGATGAGAACCCTGGACTTTCAATCGCCAACGCTGCGCCGCGGAACATTTCAGTTGGCCATCGGAGCCATTGCGCCGCGTCCTGGTCGAATCACCGTGCTGATCGGTCCGAACGGCGGAGGAAAGACCACGGCGCTGCGCCTCGCCGCCGGGCTGTTGACGCCCGACACGGGAGCGGTGCTGATTGATGGCGAACCAGTCCATGCGCTCAGTGCGCCGCAACGTGCCGCTCGCATTGCACTGGTCACGCAGCGGCCCGATGTTGGCGCGCCGTTCAGCGTTCGTGAAGTGGCTGCGCTCGGTCGCATTGCTCGACCGACGGATGCGCAGCGCGTGGAACGAGCGCTGCAGCGCGTTGGGCTAGCGGCGCTGGCTGATCGACCGTACCACTCGCTTTCGGGTGGTCAGCAGCAACGCGTGGCGGTGGCGCGTGCCTTGGCGCAACACGAGCCGGGCGGGGTACTGCTGCTTGATGAGGCATTCGCGGCGGTCGACCCACCGGAAGCAGCCGCGATTGTCCGTGCAGTGCGCGAAGAAGCTGCCGCTGGTGCCACGGTCTTGGCAGCTACCCATGACATGGCAGTGGCCTCTGCCATTGCCGACGATGTCTGGTGCATTGTTGCCGGGCAAACCCGAGCATTTGGCCCGGCATCCGATCTACTGACAGCGGCCGCCTTGCCCGCATTGCTTGGGGTGGCGATCGCCGAAGCCAATGGCGCCAACGGCCGGATTGCCGTGGCCGATTACCGCGCTATCCTTCCCCCACAGGAGCTATGAAGCAAACCGAACTCATCATCTTTGTAGTGATCATGTTGCTCAACGGCTTGTTTGCAATTTGGAAGAAGCACAAGGAGCGCCAAGCAGTAAAGGCCGCGGCGGCGCTTGAGCGAGCCATCACAAACAATGCGCCTGCTGCGCGTGCCACCTCCGCAGCCCGCGCAACCCCTGCGATGCGCGCGACACCTGCACTGCGTTATTCGCCTGGAAATACGCCTCCGGTGATGCGGCCGACGCCAACGAACACCGGTGCGACCACAGCATCCACCCGCGCGACGACAGCCGCCACGCGCGCTGGCGGCGCCACATCGATTGACGCGCGCGGCTCTGTGCGGCGCGAAATTCGCGACACCGAATTGCAAGCCGCCGCCGCGCGTCGGCGTCAAGCAGAGGCGCGCCTCTTTGAGCAGCAGGTTGCTGCGGAGAAGGCTCGCATCGCTGCACAACAGCGCCCGACTCCACCGGTGATCCAACCGGTCGCCATGCAGATCCTGCAGGCGGCGCTCGTACGGTCCAAGTCTGCTGTCCCGACAGCCATCGCCGCATCCCGGATCACCGGCAACAGCATCGGAGCCCCCCGGGTGGTGGAGCCAGTGCGAGCCAAACTCCTGATTGGCGACCGAGTGGGCCTGCGCCGCGCGCTCATCCTCCGGGAGGTCCTTGGACCACCGCGCTGCATGGCCCCGTACGGCGGTACCCAGTAAGGGAACAGGGGAACAGGGCGGCGGGCGCCATCCGGGGGTGTTTGGACAAGATCAGGAGGATCTCGGCATGATCAACTCATGATCATGGCAAGATCTGCCCACGATCGCCACACAATCGACCCAGACTGCATTACAATTCCGCCCCCATGATCGACATTCGCAAGTTGAAAGAACTCGTTCGCCTCATGACCACGAGCGACCTCACCGAGCTCGACCTCCGCGACAAGGAGGAGCAGGTCACCATCCGACGTGCCACCGCTCAGGCGGCTCCTCAGGTCATCCAACACGCAGCGCCGGTGGTTCAGCCCGTCGCCGCAGCGCCGGTGGCTGCAGCACCCGCAGCAGTCGCTCCGCCAGCCGTCAACGAAGACGCGGGGCTGATTGCCATTGAGAGCCCCATGGTCGGCACCTTCTACGCGTCACCAAGCCCAGACAAGCCATCGTTCGTTTTCGTGGGTGGCGACGTCGGCCCGAATTCGGTGGTGTGCTTGGTGGAAGCCATGAAGATCTTCAATGAAATCAAGGCCGAGCGCTCGGGCACCATTGCCAAGGTGCTCGTCAAGAGCGGACAAGCCGTTGAATTCGGCCAGCCGCTGTACATGATCAAGCCAAGCTGAACCCGCCCCCATCACGGCGTGCGTGCGCTCGTGCGCCGCACCTGCCTTCAGGATCTCACCAGCCATGTTCAAGCGTGTACTCATCGCCAATCGCGGCGAAATCGCCCTCCGCATCATCCGCGCGTGTCGCGAACTCGGCATTGAAGCCGTGTGCGT
>JBILYM010000148.1:0-5703 GCA_044377725.1 Phycisphaerales bacterium | reverse complement strand
TCGTCAGCGGTTCGATTCGCTGCGGGAACCAAGCGATCTACATCCTGCAGCGGAGCGGCGATCGTTCCATCTGCACGAATTGCCGCTAATTCCAGAGTAGTGACCACCACGCCAAGAAGTACCCAGGTGCCAATTCCGTCCGGGGCGATCAGCAGCGTGTGCTTACCAATGCGTCCAAGACCCGCGCGTTCAGCGTGTTCGCGCTCCAAGAGCGGCGCCGTGTCAATGCACGGGCGAAATCGCTCGCCGGGATACATGCGAATCAGTTCGTGCGCTAACGCACCAAGGCGCGCCCGAATCACCACGTGGTAGTCCTCGCCGCGTGCGTACCGCGCAATGCGGCCAACGCCCGGTACCCGGCAATCCGGCTGACCATTGGCGTAGCGATCAGCCACACACAGAATGCTGCGTGCGCCCGGCACCAACGCTGCCGGATCAAGCCGCTTCTCTACTTCTTCAGCCAAGTAGCCCATGCCGCCCTGCTTGCCGGCAGCAATCCATGCGCGGTACGCCTCCGGATGAGCGGATGGTCGCGCGTCGGCAATACCTGCAAGCGCAAATCCATGTTCGCGACAGCGTTCCAATATTGCGCGCGAGCGTTCCAGCGGGACTGAAGATCCAAGCTCCGCGCTCGCTCCCGTCACCGCGCCACTCCAAGCATGCGCGACAAACGCGCTGGTGCAAGGTCGGGCACCAGGAGTGGCGTTCCAAGCACTGCACCAGCCGCCAGATACCCGGATCGCACCGCGCCTTCCATGGTGGCTGGCCAGCCCGTGCGCGTCCAATCGCCTGCCAAGTACAAGTTGCGAATGCCGCCGTGGCGATCGAACCCATCGGCAGCTGCTCGGGGGCGAATGCCTTCAAATCCAGGCACAACGGCGAAGGTGGCGCGCTTCTCCTTCACGCTGCGCACGGAGATGGGCTCAACGCCCTCGACTGCCGGCAGCGCCCAACGAATGTCTTCCAGCACACGGCGAGCGATCTCTTGTTCTGAAAGATCCATCCAATCGTGTGCGCCACTGATGACGGCGTGAATGAGTTGCGTACCAGCAGAATCACCCGCTGCATCGTCAACGTCTTTCGCAAAGAGCCACTGCGTGGCGCGCCCAGGCAGCACCAGATGTGGCAAATCCATCACGCGCTTTGGAAAGCGCAAGTGCACACCAAGAATTGGGCTCGACTGCACTTCATCAAGATGCTGCAACCGTTGATCACGCGCAATCATGGTTGCTGACACAAGCTTTGCCAATCGATCAGCAGGCACGGTACTGATCACTGCATCCGCATCAAACGCGCCTTCATCAGTGATCACGCCTGTTACGCGCTTGCCGTCATACGCAATAGAAATTGCACTGACACCCATGCGCACCTGACCACCGGCTGCCAAAATGGCGCCCTCGGCGGGGTCATACAACCGCACAAGAGGAACCTTGGAAAGTCCCATCAACGGGGCTTGGCGATTGGCAAGAAATCCTTCTTGAAAGACCTGCATCGCGGCAGCAGCGCTGACTTGGTCAACGTCAAGGTTGCACGCGCTCACCACCACCGGGCTCCAGAAACGCGTCACCACATCCGCCGATTGCCCAGTTTCCTGCAGAAACTCACTGAATGTGCGGCTTTCCCACTGCGCCCTTCCGGTAGCGCCCATCCGCAACATGCGCCACATGGCGCGTGCGACCGATCGCTTGGCGCTGAGGCTGAGCATGCGCATGGCTGCAAAGCTTTCCGTGAAATGCGCGGGCGCTGGCAACATGCCGGGCTTCATGACATCAGGCGCGTGCGGCGGATTGGCCCAGTAGACGCGGGGGTGCCATTCAATGGCGTCAGTCACGCAGAGGCGCTCATAGAAGTCGAGCAGGTTGGTGCAACAGCCCATCAGGACGTGTTGGCAATTGTCCAGCACTTCACCAGTGCGTGGGTCAGTGAAGCTGGTTGCTCGCCCACCCAGTTTGCGTCGCGTTTCCAGGACGGTGACTTGCACGCCCGACTCTGCTAATCGCAACGCGCACGCAAGGCCAGCGATACCGCCGCCAATGACAACAGCGCTTCGAACCGATGCGCCCCGAACGGACACGCTTTGAGCGGATGCGCTTGCAACGGAGGCGCTTTCAACGGATGCGCTTCGAGCAGCGGTGGCAGCGTTCGCAGTCATGCCCGCGCACCCCGTGCCATGCGGCTGGCGCGCCATGCAATCCACGCTTTGCGTGCAGAAGAAAGTCGCACGCGCTTGTCACTCACCACCTTGGCAGGATTGGCGCGGATCTTCACAAGCAAGCCGTGATAAATCTGCGTCATTGCCCACAGGGTCGGCAAGCAACTGGGCGTGATCATCTGGTCAAGCGGCGCACTGCGCACGTAGAACTGCTCGGCGCGGTCACACTGGGCGCGCATGAATTCCGCGCATTGTTCCGGCTGTTTCCAGCCGCGGAGCGACTCCGGTGTGAGATCAAAGCGTCGAAAGTCTTCCGCGGGCAAGTACACGCGCCCCAGGTCATAGTCTTCGCGGAAATCCCGCAGAATGTTGGTGAGTTGGAACGCAATTCCGCGATCTACTGCGAGCGCGGGCGCGGCCGGATCGTGATAGCCCCAGATGCGGATACACACCAGGCCAACCGTGCTCGCCACTCGATAGCAGAAGCCGCGCAGGTCATCCCAGTGTTGGTACGAAGCCGGGCCAACGTCAGAGAGCTGCCCGTCCAACATGTCATGGAAGTCGCGCTGCGAAAGTTGGTGACGCTCTGCTACCCACGCCAAACCGCGCCAAACGGGTGAGTCATCCGGAATCTCTCCGGCAAGTGCTGCGTCCGTTGCGGCGCGGAATTCTGCAATGCGTCGAACGCGTTCTTCGGGCGCAAATCCCTCGGCGTCAGCCAAGTCATCGGCTGCGCGCATCCATGCGTAGATCACGTACATGGCACCGCGCTCGGCGCCAGGAGTCAGCTTGAGCCCGTACCAAAAGTTGCGAGCACGCGCGCGCGTGATGCGTTCGCACTCGGCTAACACCGGCGCAAGATCGGGCGGAACTTCCAGGAGAGTGCTCACTGGGAACCGCCCGTCGCACCATTTCCTGAACTCACCATGCCGCGGGCTGGCCCGCCTACACGCATCCAGCGCGGCGCGCGTGCGCCCCACCAAGCGCGCATCACCAGCATGCCGCGCTCGGTACGGCTGAGCTTGGGTCGGTGGATACATGTTTCCAAGTTCCACGCCTCAATATTTCCAAGGAGCCGTTCGCCGCCCTCAATGAATAGGCGGATGACTGCATGCGCCTCATCCGTGAGTGTTGGAAGCAGTGTGCGCCCCTCTTCAAGCAGTTTCCAGCAGCGATCGACCATTGGCCGAACCGCCGCGCGGTACTCGCTCAGAAATTGCTGATCGCATGCATAGCCAAGTTCCGCGGTCCTGCGCAGGCGCGATTCAAAGTTAGGAATGGCAGCCGTGCACTCCGCTGGCAAGTAGATGCGGTCGCGGTCCAAGAGGTCACGGCGCACATCTTGCACATGATTCACCAATTGCAACGCAGTGCAGACGCGGTCACTGAGTGTGAATCGCTCCTGCGTGGCAAGACCAAACACCGACAACACCAAGCGACCCACCGGGTCAGCACTTCGTCGGCAGTACGCATCAAGTTCGTCCCAAGTGGCGTAGCGAATCTTCACCTGGTCTTCTTCAAACGCACTGATGAGATCATTAAACGGCTCGATGGAAAGTTTGTGCGCCACAACGGTTGGTCGCAGAGCAACAAACACCGGATGACGCGGCGCGCCGTCAAAGCACGCCTGCAATTCCCCGCGCCACCACGCCAGCAACTGCAGTCGCTCTTCGCCAGGGGAACCGGCTTCGTCACCTAAATCATCAGCCCAGCGACAGAACGCGTACACCGCTGCAAAGTCGCCGCGCATCCGCGTTGGCACCAACGCGCTGAGCACGCTGAAGTTCTCATAGTGCCCCTCAGCAAGTGCCTGACACCACGCACGGGCGGTCGCCTCATCCATGGGGGGCGAGACGCCAGGGCCAATCCGCGCTGGACCAAATTCATTGAGTTCATCGACGACGCGTTTCACTGCTCGAACTCTAGCCGAAAGCGTGCATCCGGAGGTGGAAATCCACTTCGGACAGCCGTCAGTTATGGCTACACTTCTGCGTTCCATGAAGCTCATCCTTGCAAATCCCCGCGGCTTTTGCGCCGGCGTGTACATGGCCATTGATGTCGTCGACCAATTGATCGACATCTGCCCAAACGAAACCATCTACGTCTATCACGAGATCGTGCATAACCGCCACGTGGTGGAGCGCTTTCAAGGCCGCGGCGTGAAGTTCATTGAAGAACTTTCAGAGGTGCCGGACGGATCGATCGTGGTGTTCAGTGCACACGGCGTGAGCCCTGCGCTGCGTCAGGAAGCCGACGACCGCAACCTGACCGCCGTCGACGCCACCTGTCCGCTCGTGACCAAGGTGCACAATGAGGCGATTCGTTACGCGCGCGCTGGGTACCAGATCTTGCTGGTCGGCCACGCTGATCATCAAGAGATCATTGGAACGCGCGGCGAAGCACCGGAGGCAACGCAGGTGGTTGAAAGCCCGAAGGACATTCCTTTCCTGGTCGTCAAGGATCCAAATAAATTGGTCTACCTGACGCAGACCACGCTTTCTACTGACGATGCCAATATCATCATCGCTGCGCTGAAGGAAGCGTTCCCGGGGCTCAAGGAGCCACCGAGTGAAGACATTTGCTACGCCACTACCAATCGGCAGCGCGCCGTGCGAGCACTCGCGCCGCAGGCTGATTTGGTGCTGGTGGTGGGTAGCCGCAATAGCTCCAACTCAGTACGACTGACGGAAATCAGCCAAAATATGGGCACTCCCGCCCGTTTGGTGGATGACCGCAGCGAATTGCGTGATGAGTGGTTCAACGGCGTGAATACCGTGCTCGTCACCGCCGGAGCAAGCGCCCCGGAAGACTTGGTGCAACAACTCATCGTGGAACTCATTGAGAAACACGGCGGCGTTGTTGAGCAGCATGATGTCTATCACGAGCAAGTGGAGTTCGGCCTGCCCGGCACGCTCAAGGAACTCATGCGTAATCGCGGTGTCGACCCAACCGGTCGACGCGTGATGCGCAAGGACGCCGACGAAGCGATGGGCGCGTGGCTTGATCGCCACGGCATCGAGCACCGCACCGTCGACCTGACCGTGGGCGTGACCCGGTGAGTGCCACCGAGCGCACTGGATTCTTTGAACTGGACGCTGTCACACTTGAATCATGGTGCGGCGCGCGCGGCATGCCCAAGTTTGCTGCCAAGCAATTGCTTGACTGGGTGTACGGCAAAGGCGTTGTCGATGTTGATCGCATGACCAACCTCTCAAAGTCCCAGCGCGACATGCTGGCACATGAGATGACATTCCTGCAGGGCAATGAACTGCACAGCCTGCAAGCCACTGACGGCACCCGCAAGCTGCTGCTCGGCTGGCCAAAGCCCGGCGCGGGGATCGCTCTGCCGGTCTTGGGCGTCGCCACCGGCCGCGAAACCGAATGCGTCATGATTCCCACCGAGGAACGGCGTACTGCCTGTGTTTCAAGCCAAATGGGCTGCCCGGTTGGCTGCAAATTCTGCGCGTCCGGACTGGAAGGCGTGGAAGGAAATCTCACCGCCGGCCACATCGTTGAGCAGGTCTGGCGCTTGGCACAACAGCCGGGCACTG
>JBILYM010000017.1:0-17116 GCA_044377725.1 Phycisphaerales bacterium | reverse complement strand
ATGTCATCGGCTTCGTCGCGGTTGATGCAACGTGGTGAGCCGGTGACAAAGACGAGTCCCACCATCGAAGCACCCGCGTCGGTAGCGGCGCGTGCATCCGCGGCAGTGCGTAGCCCGCAGATCTTCACGGCGGTGCAGCCGTTCACGCGATCAATTCCGTTCGCAGGGCATCGGCGAGTGGGCGGAGGCGTTCGGGCAGCGCACCGCCGATGGAATCCAATGCACGCTGAGCACGGGAATTGTCGGGGGATTTTCGCACGTGGATCAACGCCAGCATCAGGCGTGTTTCGTCAGCTTCGGGGGCGGCGGGGGCCAGTTCAAGCGCGCGTTCGTAGGCGCTGCATGCCTCTGTAAAGTCACCGCGTCCAAACGCTGCACTGGCATCGTCGCGCGCTCGCTTTGCGGCTCGTTCCAGTGCGGCGGCGCTTGGCGGGGCAGCTGGAGTTTCAGTACCAACGGCACTCTTCGCAACGCGCTCGGCACCATCTTTGCCAGCAGAGGCCCATGGTCCAACGGCGGCTTGAGTGCCGGTGAGCGCGGCGCGCATATCGCGGCGGCGCTTCCATTGCCGCAACAGATAGAGGAGATCCATGTCCGTGCGCTTGATGGCGCCCGCACCGATCAGTAGCAGCGTGACCGTCATTCCATACACCGTGCCGGTGATGTGGGCCAGGTAGCCAACACCGCCGCGCCCGGCACCCATCGCGCCAAACAAGTCCATCATGAAGTACAGCGCCACCAACAGCATGGCTGGCACTGGAATCACTGAGATCAAGAACAGGACCGATACGCGCGCGCGCGGGAACAGCACGATGAACGCGCCCGTCACCGCCGACACGGCGCCGCTTGCGCCGATGACGGGTGCGCCACTTTGATAAATCTGCGCCAGCCCGGCCGCTATCCCGCCCACTAAGTAGAAGGCCAAGAACCCGCCGTGGCGCATCCGGCCCTCCACCGCGCTTCCAAAGGCCCACAAGAAGATCATGTTGCCTGCCAAGTGCCACAGGCTGCCGCCGTCATGCACAAAGAGGTAGGTGACCGGTTGCCACCATTCGAAGGCGGATTTACTCAGACCCCAACGAAAAACAAATGAAGCCATGCCGTCATCGGATCCTCGGATGGCCCCCAGCATGACGAGGTAGGCCAATGCGTTGGTCAGGATCAGGGCGATCGTGACCACCGGGGTCCGGCGTGGGGCTTGGTCGGTGGCAATTGGAATCACGAGTGGAGTAGAGTATGCAATCCACCATGACCGCACTCGCCACAGGAGCCGTAAAGATGACCGCCGCCCCCGTATTTGACAAGGGACTTGCCAACACGATCGCCGCAGAGACGCAGGCGTCCTTTATTGATGGCGCCAAGGGCGTCCTGGAGTATGTCGGATACGACATCGACTCCCTGGCTCGCAATTCCACCTTTGAGGAAACCGTGTTCCTCCTATGGAACCGCCGCTTGCCGAACGCCGCGGAGCTTGCCACCCTGGCCGCGGAGTTGCGCGCGGAGTACGACCTTCCGGAAGCGGTCTGGCAGATGATCCGCGAGACCCCGCGGACCGCGCATCCGATGCACATGTTGCGCACGTTGGTTTCGTCACTGGGAATGTTTGACCGCGAAGCCGACGACAATTCGCCCGAGGCAAACTGGCGCAAGTCGGTGCGACTCTTGGCGAAGACGCCAACCATCGTTGCAAACTTTGATCGTCATCGCAAGGGCAAGCCGCTGGTCCGTCCGGATGCGACGATGGACATGGCCACCAACTTCCTCAACATGTTGAATGGTGCGCGGCCAACTGTTGCCGTTGCAAAGGCGCTTGACGTCTGCCTGATTCTGCACGCTGACCACGGTCTGAACGCCAGCACCTTTGCCGCGCGCGTCACCATCAGCACGCTCAGCGACATGTACAGCGCCATCACTACGGCTATTGGCACACTGAAGGGTCCGCTGCACGGCGGCGCCAACGAAGAAGTGATGCACATGCTCAATGAAATTGGCACCATGGACAACGTGGAGCCGTACATCAAGGAGCGCCTCGCTCGCAAGGACCGGATCATGGGCTTCGGCCATCGCGTCTACAAGGCGTACGACCCGCGCGCTGGTTACTTGAAGACGTTCGCCAAGCAAATTGCAACTGACACGGGAAATCAAGGCCTGTACGAAATGTCCACCAAGATTG
The DNA here is from genome assembly GCA_044377725.1 of Phycisphaerales bacterium. Classification (GTDB taxonomy): domain Bacteria; phylum Planctomycetota; class Phycisphaerae; order Phycisphaerales; family SM1A02; genus UBA966. The sequence goes on along the minus strand of JBILYM010000017.1, from coordinate 14,943 downwards.
AGGACATCATGAAGGCTGAAGTGGCTGCCAAGGGCATCTATCCAAATGTGGATTTCTTCAGTGCCACCACGTATCACTCGATCGGCATTGATCTGGACATCTTTACATGCATGTTTGCCATCAGCCGCATCAGCGGATGGACCGCACACTGCATGGAACAACTGGCAGCCAACCGCCTGATTCGCCCGATGGCCGAATACACCGGACCGCATGGGTTGAGTTACGTGGTCATGTCAGCTCGGTGACGAGCCGGCCGCCGCGCGTTTAGATAGTGATGAATTCGCCATCCTTTAAGAGGCGAATGGTTGTCGATGAAACATCGAAGTCATCGGGCATGTGAACGAGAGCCATCTTGGCACGCAGTTCCGGAGGCAGGGCGTTCAAGTACTCCACGGGAGTATGCGCTGGCGCTGGACTGGTCTCATGAACAATGAAGTCAGCGGTGGCCAGCCATTCCACATGACCAGCGTCCCAGGTGGTATCGCCGCTCCAGCCAAGTGTTCGCTTTCCATCGGAAATCCGGAAGCCGCAGGTCGGCACGGTGTGGCGCCCCATGCGGTGTTGCACGGCCAAACCCGCGATGTGTGCGGTGGCGGTCTTCGGTAGGACGCGCAATTCAAAGTAGTCAGCCAACGTTGCCGTGCCGTCCTGATCCATGGAGGGTGCCAAGCGTTGCCAGAGCCGCTCGGCGACCTGTGACGTGGTGTGCAGCCGAGGAAGGGGATGACCAGTGCGGCGCCATTCGAGCCATCGCCAGAATCCAAATGCCTCCAGTCCGTTGGCATGGTCGCCGTGCAAGTGCGTCAACAGGATGTCATTGATGGTGCCGGGTCCGATGTTCACCCCCGTCATTTCTGATGCGTGTGCAAAGGCGCGCATCAAGGCATCGGGAGCGTCGATGAGTACATGACCTCCACTTGCAAGTACAACGGCAGAACTGCCGAAATGTTTGGCAGAGAACGCGTCGCCGGTTCCAAGGATGACCATGTCCATGAAGGTCAAGCGTACCGCCCGCCGCACGGCACTGCGATCAGTTCGGTACCGTATTACCTATGGTCGATCGTGGGAGCGCTCGCTGGAAGAGTGGAAGCTGCGGAGTGGCGCTCGCCATCGCCGCGCTCGCCACGCTTGCACACGCGCAGACTCCCGCAAATCTGGCCAACGCGCTTCGTCCGGCCACGGATCCGGCCGCGCAGTTGCAGACCCTTCTCAACTTCCAAGACGCCGAGTATCGGCGCGAGTTCTTCGCCAATACCCCCATCGCTGAACGCATCTTGATGGACTACGGCGGTTACTTTCGCTACGGGTTCAGTGAGGTTGATGATTCGTCAAGCCAAGCGCAGTACTTGAATACCTACGACGCGCGCCTCTATGGTCGCGTGGAAATTGATAGTTACGCGCGCTTCTTTGGTCGGCTGCGCATTGAGTACAACGACTGGAACACCATTGGGGACTTCTCGTCCTCGGGCGATGGTTGGCAGGTGCCGATCGGCGAGATTTATTGGGCGGAAATTGACCTGAGTAATTGGATGGCTGCACAGGATGGCGCGACGCGTGAGTGGACCGCCAAGGCGCGCATTGGCCGCCAGTATGTCATGTGGGCCAATGGTCTCACGCTGGCGGACTACATGTATGCCGCCACTGCCGATGCAAGTTTCGGAGCAGTAGCGTTGAGTGGTCTTGCTGGAATCACCGCCGGTCATGACACGATTGACTGGGACACCTCACGTACCGGGTACGACACCGATACCAATCGCTTCTACTTGGGCGGGAAAGTGGATTGCAAGCTTGGCGCGCATGTTCCGTTTGCATACGCGCTTGCGCAGTGGGACCAGAACGCGGGGCAGAAGGAAATGCTTCCGGGCGGCGTGCCTGCTGACTTTCAGGTGGAGACCAAGTTCAATTACGAAAGTCAGTATTGGGGCACGGGAATCAACGGTGCGCTTGGCGGTGATTTTCTTTATCGCATTGAGTTTGCGGTGGAGACCGGCACCACACTTTCTGACCCCATCAAGCATGATTCAGACCTCCCGCCCGATGAACTGGGACGACCGCAGAAGACCGTGCCGATTCTTGCCCAGGCAGGGCTGGTTGGACTGTCGTGGTTGGCGCGTGATTCAAGCGATGCACGTGTTGACTTTCAGATGCTTGCGGGTTCTGGCTCGGTGTATCGACTTGACTCCGGCAACACCTACGGCGGTATCGAGCCCGGTAAGACGGATACGGCATTCAATTCGCTTGGCTATGTGAATACCGGATTGGTGCTGGCTCCGGAAGCGTCCAACATGATCATTCCTTCGTTCACGCTGTCCTTCAATCCATTCAAGGGGATCGACGGCCTCAGTGAAACGCGCTTTAGCGGCACGGCATTCCTATACACACGGTTTGATGCTGACGCGCCCATCTCGGTACCTACCAATTTCGGTGGCTCAAACTTGGTGGGCAGTGAGTATGACTTTAACATTGACGTGCGAATCTTTGGCGATCTCAACACAAGCTTTCGATATGGTGTCTTTGTGCCGAATACGCCCTTATTCACCGACACTGAAAGCCAGCCCCGTCAGTTTATCTATGTTGGAGCGACGTATGCGTTCTGATCGTGTCATCACCATGTGCGTTGCCAGTGTGCTACTGATGTGCTGTTGCATTGGGTGTGAACGCGCGCGCATCAAGGACAGTGCGGTGGATCAGTTCCCGCGCTCGGCGCAGGAGCTTGACTTCCTGGACGCGCTGGAAAAGCAGATGGTGGTGACCAACGATGACGCGCTGCACGGGCTGATCGTCTTTGCAGACGGAACGGACCTCTCCAGTACCTATGAAGGCCGCATAGCCGTTGCGCGCCAGAAGCAGTGGGTGGGAAGCGGATGGAATCCACCCGCTGACGAAAGCGCGCAGATTGGGTGGATGTCGGTGGCGGCCTGTCGCATTGTCGGGATCAAGGGCGGACTGACCATGCGACTCGTGGGGCCGATTCCGCGCTACGCCACCAAGGAACTGGTGTTCATGGATGTGATTCCGCTTCGGACCGAGAACCAATCGCTTTCAGGTCGCGAGTTCGTGGATTTCATCAACCGCCTCGCGCGCGTCCAGAAATCGGGCAAGGCCTTGGCGCTTGCCGAGTCACCCACCACTGGGTCATCAGGCGAGGGCGTGATCCCTGCCGGAGCCCCCAATCAGCTCCTGGACCAGAGTTCCGTGGAGTTTGGGCTGCCCAACTCGGCGTTCTCCGCCCCTGCGGCGCCTGCTCCGGCGCCCAGCGAGGTGCCTTAAGTGCGTTACTGACGGAAGATTCTGCTACAAAGGCACTTAGATCGGTCGTATAGTCCATTTGGGATTCAAGGAAATGTTTCCTGTTCGGCGTCGATTTGCTTGCTTATGGGTTCTTGGAAATGGATGATCGGCGTGCCGGCAGGTCTGTTTGCAACGATGGTCGCACTGGCCGTCGATGAAGCGCGTATGGGTGCTGTGGGACGTCATGAAATCAACCGAAAGATGATCGTGCCTGATTCAGCGCACAATGACCGACTCCGTTCGACCAGGGTGCTCTCGCAGCAATTCGCCAGCGTTGGTGCCGTACGCATCACTTCGCTGCTTCTTGCCGCGGTGAGTTCCGGTGCGGTGTGGTCGGCGGCGATGGCTCAGGATGCAGCAGTGGCTCCCGCGCCCGCTGCCGCGACCGCAGCAGTTGATCCAGCCGCTCCGACGGGGCCTGCGGGAGATCCTTTACGTGCGGTGTTCATTGATGTTGCCGGCAAGGTGCAATGGCGCGCCAACGAAACCAGTCCATGGCAGGAAGCCAAAGTAAACGATGTTGTTGGGGAGGGCGTTGAAGTTCGCACCGGTCTGCGTTCGCATGCAGCGATGCGCATTGGCCGAAACGCCACGGCGCTCATTGACGCAGGAACATTGTTCCAACTACCAACGATTGTGCAAGATGGCGACACATTGCGAACCGCTGCGGCGGTGAAACATGGTCGCGCCGATTTCAAAGTTGACAAGGTCGGACTGTCCAACGATTTCAAAGTGGTGACTCCAAGCACCACGTTAGCCGTGCGTGGTACGGAGTTTGCAGTTGCCAGCGGACCGCTCAAGCAAGTAGAGGTCTTGGGTGCGCGACGCAATGCCATCAACGCGATCGAGTTGAAGTATTCGCTTAACAACACAACGGTGCAAATGTCACGGGACGCGGCAAGTTCTTCCAACTTGCAGAATCCAGCGCACTCAGCGGTGGTAGCTGCCAGCGCGCCTGCTACGGGAACTGGATTGCCAGTGACTACGCAGGGCGAGGCAGTCCAGCACGCTACGAACGGTGCGGCGCCCTCGCAGCCAGGCAGTCCGGCCCAGGCAACGACCGCCAACAGAACTTCCGCGCGAGCGGAAAAGGCTGCTGGTCGTTCTGGCGGCGCCAACAATGTGGTTGGTCGCGTGCAGGCACAAGTGAATGCTGCCAATGCCAATATCGATCACGCGATCGAGTACTTGATGCAGGCGGACGGTCAACTGGAGGAGATTGATGCACAGCGCGATGCGCTGGTTGCGTTGCAAGACTTGGCTTCGGTGCGCCGCGATCAGGCCAAAGCAGCGCTTGCGGCACATGAACACGCACTGAGTGCTGCGGGCGAGCAGGGCGCGATTGCTAAGGATGCAATTGCCTCGTTCGACGAACGCGCCGCGCGTGTTGGTGATTCCCTGAGGCCCGCGACGGAGACGCACTTCCGCGTCTTTGACGATGAACGCACGCAGGCGTCCGATGCACTGGCAGCAATCCGCGGGATTCTGGGCGGCTTAGGCCCGCAACAGGGACCGTCGCCAGTTCAGTTGCCGCCTGGCGGTAATGTTGGGCCGAGTGACCAATTGCAGCAGCTTATTGACGAAGCTCGGCGGGCCATCATGGCGATGGGCGACGCGCGTGATGCGGCGTCTAGTGAGCGCGCAGCCATGAACTTTGACCGCGGCGACCTGGAAGCAGCGATTGCATCTATGGAGCAAACCACTCGACCTGGCGCGCAGGCGGCCATGGCTGAGTATCAACAGGCGGTCGCGTCGCTCAGCGCCATGGTGCAGTCTGGTGGCGGAATTGCCGATGTGGCGGCAAGCGCTCAGCAAGCGGTGCTCCGACTCAATGGTCTGATTGAACAACTACAGGCAGCATCACCCACCGCGCAGATGACGGTATTGGCGAACGAGTCACTGGCACGGCTCGTTGCAGCCACGGGGTCGTTGAACCAAACGTATGCGGCATTGGGCGCATTACAGGCGGCGCGGGCAGCAGCTGCCGACGATCTGCGCGCCGAATCAATCGGATTGGTTGAGCAGTTGTATCAGCGCCTGCTGTCAGAGCGCGTTCGGTTGGTCGGTCAGTGGGCTGCAATTGATAGTGGAGTGACACGCCGCAGCGGTCAACTGACGAGAACGGTCAACGAGGCCGAAACTGTCTTGGAAGGTGTGGGATACGCCTTCCTGATGCGCACGCTGGCAGACACCGATGCCGCGCTTGCAGCAGTCATAGCGATTGACTCACGAACGAACGACGCAGCCAATGCCGCAATTGAGGAGGCATCCGCGTTTGATGCAGCGAGCGAGCTGTACGCGCGTGCAATTGACGAGAACGCACAGGCCGCGTCGACTGGTCAGCAAATTCGCGCCGATTTACAGACGCTCAACTCGGCAGCCGATGAAATGGACTCAGGAATTGCTGGCCTAGAGCGATCAACTTCTGCGGAGCGTTACCTTGGAAGTGACGCGGTCATTGATTCGCTGAATGCCATGGACCAAGCATTCCAAGGTGCCAAGGACGGCTCGTCGCTCGGCGTATCAGGTGGTGCTGCGGAGTTGGAACAGATTCTCGGCGGTGCAGTAACGCCGCGTGAGTTGGAAGGACTCACCAGGCAAGCATTGATGGCCATTAATGCAATTATCGCTGCGAGTGCTGATATTGATAGGCGTGCTTCCGACGCAGTGGGCCGCGCGGGCTTGGCTACGCAATCGGCCAGCGCAGCACAGAAACTCGCGGACGTCACTCAAGCACTCAGCGTTCGCTTTGGAATTTCAGTGGAACGTGTTGACAGCTTCGCTCGAGCATCGGCACTGAGTGCGGTCGATGCTACTGAAGCGAGTTCGCGTGCCGAGGCTGCGCAGGATTTGGTGGAGACACTAGTATTGGTTGCCCAGCAGAACCGCGTGGAAGCAATCGCCGGCAATATCAACTCACTGCTTGCATCGAACTCCAGCATTGGTGCACAGGCGCAGATTGACTTGGTTTCGGGTCAAACCCGATACACCACGGCGAATGAAGCGGGCACGCTGGCGTTCGGGCGCTTTACCGCTGGCGCTGCAGCAGAGGCGGTTACAGCGCAGATGGGGGCGCAGGCGGCGGTGGTTTCCTTGAACGAAATGGCGACGGTCAGTACGCAGATGGTGGCAGCCTTTGATGGCGCCGAAGGAGCGGCAGGAAATGCCGAACGGGCGTTTGTGAGCGCCACGGATTCGCGCATCTTGACCGAAGCGCACGAGGCATCAGCGGGTGCGGGACTGCTGCGTACCTTGTCAGCGGCGCAAAGTGGAGATTCGGCGGGCGCGGTGATACAGAGTGCGGCGACCACTGAATCAGCGAACGCGGCTCGTGCAGCAGCGACGAGTGCCGTTGGATCAGCGGAAACAGCAAAGACCCAGTCTGTTCGCGCGATCAGATTTCAAGCAGAAGCTGTGCGGCTCCAACCAGACGTTGACACATTTGGCACCAACCGTCAGCAGTTTGAGGCTGCGGCGGCTTCGCGTCGGCAGGCGGTGGAGACGGCCGACGGCACTACTGCCGCGCTGGCCACTCAGGCCCAGTTCTTTGATGATGTTGCCCAGGCGCTCTCTTCACGGGCAAAGACCGATGTCGCTACAAGTGCGGCACTCTCCAGCTCTGATGCGCGTTCGCAGGCGTTAGCCATCGCCGCGCAATTGAATAGTTCAGTGCAGCAGGCTCGGCAGATGGAGCAGACGGCGTCAACCAATGCGGGTCGCCTCTTTGGGCGCAGCATGGGTAACTATGTTGGTCGTGCTCAGGCGGCTGCCGCTGGGGCGGAGGCGCAGGCCATCATGGCCAACGCAGCCTCCGCGCGTGCTGCTGGAAGCGCGGCGAGCGCGCAAGGAATCGTCAGCAACTCGAAGTGACCGATCGCTACACTCGCGCGCTTGAAGGCTCCTACCCGAATCGTGTTGTTTGCTGGCCTTGCCGCCACCCTTGCGGTGATCGCGATTGGCATGGCCGGTCTGTTGGACGGATTTGAGTGGTGGAGCCAAGATCAGCGATTTTTACGGGCCCGACGCATACCGGAGCCACTCAGTCCGGGGATCGCGCTGGTAGCGATTGATGACCGAGCGCTTGACACCATTGGCCGATGGCCGTGGTCGCGCGACGTGCTGGCACTGGCGTTTGATGAGATTGCCATCGCTGGCGCGCGAACGGTCGCGAGTGACGTGTTGTTCACCGACGTTCAGTCGGTAGCCGCAGATACCGCGTTGGCTGCGGGCATTGCTCGCAGCCCCACCGTGTTGGCCGTGAATATGGACGAAGGCCGATTGGATGCAGCACTCTGGCTGTCCGTAGAGGGGAGGCAGGCGCTGAATTCATTGGTGGCAGCGATCGTGAAAGACATCACTGCCGAGCCGGAGGCCATTGCTGTTCAGGCTGGACTCGAAGGTGTCCGTCGCGAACGCTTTCTAGAGCGCTCCACCAACTTCAAGAAACTTGCAGCGTGGAAGGAACTGTTGCGCCTGCGCAACGCCGGCACTCCGCCCGCTGATGCGCAGGCGTATCGATTGCTACTCACCAAGCAGGACGCAACCCTGGAGCGCTTCGCTGAGCGAAATTCGGTGAATGAGGCGTTTGATCGCGATCAGTCATTTGCGTTACTCGCGCGATTTATGTCAGCAAGTAAGGGCGAAGGCTCGGCGATGGACGCGCCCCCGATGGCGGAATTCGCGGAGCGCGCCGCCGGCGTTGGCTTTGTCAATTGTGTGCCTGACAGCGATGGTCAGTACCGGCGCGTTCGTCCATTCTGGCGGACTCCGTACGGATCATTGCCGCAGTTTGGTTTGGCGGCGGGGTTGCTGCAAATGGGTATCGCGCCTGCTTCAATACGTGAGGAGCCCGAAGCATTGGTGTTTCCGGATGGTCGTCGATTACCGCTTGAGAATGGCCACATCTATGTTGATTGGCCCACTGAAATGTTTGAGGCGATTGGCGGTAGTGTTGAGTCATCCGACGCGCAGGACGAGACCGGGGTGATTGCCATCGGCGCACTGATTGACCTTGCTAATCAGCGCAAGTTGCTAGCGGAGCAGGAGCGGCGCTATCGAGATCTTGGCGCAGACATTGCTGCCCTGCAGGCGATTCCAGCTGAGGCAATGACACTGGTGCCGGTGGACGCGGCGGTGCGCGCTGCTGTGAAAGAGCAGGGCGAGTTCATTGCCGGTGATCTTTCAGTGCGCGGCACCGGCGACATCAAGGACGCCACAGACGATGAGCGAAAGCAAGTTGGCACTTACCGTGAATGGTGGCGACTTGATCAAGAGATCCCGGCATCGCGCAAGAAGATTGCTGACGCGGCGAAGGAAGCCCGCGATGGCCTTGAGGGCCGATTGGTATTCATCGGGTTCATTGCCACGGGTGTGATGGCGGACATGATCAATACCGTCAATGGTCCACGCACTCCGGGTGTGTACTTTCATGCTGCAGTGGCGGACATGGTCATTTCAAGTCAGTCCGTGTATCTCTGGCCGCCTTGGAGCGGGTGGCTCATCGGCGCAGTGTTTGGTCTGATCTGTGCGGTGATTGCGTGGAAGTCGGGCGCGGGTATCAGTACGGCGGTGACATTTTCCATCGCTGGTGCGTGGGTACTTCTCTCTGGATTTTGGGCCTTTGAGTTTCATGACCTGATGATTCCAGTGGCGGTGCCGGTGCTCGCGGCCATAGCGTCGCAGGCTGCAAGCGTTTCTACTGCGGCGGTCGTTAACCAGCGCGAGAAGGCACGTATCACGCGTCAATTCCGTGCGCGCGTCAGTCCGCAGCTTGTGGAACGTTTGGCGGCTAATCCGGACACTTTGTCTATGCGCGGCGAGCAGCGGACCGCCACCATTCTGTTTGGTGATCTGGCCGGATTTACCACCATCAGCGAAACGTTAGGTTCGGAAGCCGTGGTTGCCACGCTCAATCTGTACATGTCCGCGATGGCCACTGAACTGACCGAACGCCGCGCGTACGTCAACAAGTTCTTGGGCGACGGGTTGTTGGCCTTTTGGAGCGCGTTTGAACCCGAGCCGGAGCAGGGGCAACTGGCAGCGGAGGCATGTCGCGCATGTCAGCGCGTGGTGAAGGCGATCGGCGAGCGTCCCGATCGGCAGTCGCTTCCCAAAGTTGCACTGCGTCTTGGCGTAGCCACCGGTCCGGTGACCATTGGTGACTGCGGAGCTCCGCCCGATCTCAACGATTACACGGTGATTGGTGACAGTGCCAACCTGGCTGCGCGATTAGAGAGTGCAAACAAGCAGTTTGGTACAGCCATCCTGTTCTGCGGAAACACGCGTGCCCTGATTCGCGACTCCGGCGGGCTGGCGATTGTGTCGCTCGGGCGCGTGGTGGTGGTGGGGCAGAGTATTCCGATCGATCTATTCACCATGCTGGTCGAGGATTCACAAGTGGGTTGGATTGAGAGTGTGGATCGCGCAGTGGAAGCCTTTGCCCGAGCGGACTTCCCTGCGTGTGCAGCAGCATGGGATGCGCACGAGCAAGCATTCGGGGTGAGCAAATTGACTGTGCCATTCCGTGATGCGCTTGCAGATCCCGCGGATAAGCGCGACGGGGTGTTGCGGCTGCGTGCGAAGTGAAAGTTGCACGCTCGCGCTCGAACCTGAGCGCAAGCGCAGGCCTTACAGCCGCTTGATGATCAGGCCCGTCTGATCATCTTCAAGAGGCGCGTGCTGCGTGAAAGCGTGTACTTCGCACTTGATGGCGTCCAAGATCTCACGGGCGGTACGGTCCCTTGCACTGCGCACGATCGCGCGGATGCGATCTTCGTCAAACAAGACGCGCGCTGGATCGGCCGCCTCATAGAAGCCGTCAGTGATGGCTACCAGAATGTCGCCGGTGGCTAAGGTGTAACGCTGCGAATCTTCATCGGCGTAGGGCAGGGCCACCACGCCAAGCGGCGGCATGTCCGCGCCTTGGGTGACGAAGGTGTCAGAAGCGCGGCTGTAGATCAGAATGGGGCCCTGACCGGCAGAAATAGTATTGACTGCACCGGTTCGGCAATCAAGGCGCGCCAGCCATGCGGTCACGAACCGTCCATCGGGAAGATCTTCGCACAACTGCGCGTTGATCTCCTCCGCAAGTTTGACAATTGGATGCCGCAGGCGAAGGCCTAGACGCAACATGCCGCGCATTTGCACGCTTGAAAGTGCGCTGGCAACGCCGTGACCAGTGGCATCAGCAATGGTGAACACATACTCGTCCGGTTCATCTCCAGGCGAGGCAATGCTTCCGTTGAGCAGACCAATCACGTCGTAAGCATCGCCGCCGCATGTCTCTGCTGGGCAACTCTCACCAGCAATATCCCAGCCAGGAATCTGCGGAATGTCCTTGGGGAAGGTTCCTGCCTGGATGTCCTTGGCCACGTCCATTTCCCGCTCCAAGCGCTCGCGTTCCACGCGATCTTCGATCAATCGACCTCGCTTCATGGCGACCGCGGCATTGGCCGCGAGGCCCGAGGCGAGTGACTCATCGGCGGCAGTAAACGTGCCGGAATGACGATTCAGCACCTGTGCTACGCCAACAAGCGCGCCCTCATGATCAAGGAGCGGTATCGCCAAGATGGTGCGCGTGCGATATCCGGTCTTCAGATCGATGGCACGATTGAAGCGGGGATCTTCATACGCGTCGGCAATATTGATGATCTGCTTCGACGTGGCAGCAGCGCCGGCAATGCCTGCCGTCATAGTAATGCGGATGACGTTCGGAGTGCCACCAACTTCGCCAATTCCGTGCGCCACCTGCGTGAAGAGTTCCATCGCCTTGGGGTCAAACTCAAACACGGTGGCGCGCTCAGCCTGCAGTAAGTCTCGCAGTGCGTCGATCACTACCGAGAGGATCGATTGCAAATCTCCAGTGGCAGCGAGTTTGCGTGATACCTCTAAGAGTTTCTCGGTGCGGTTGGACTCGCTGGCCGAAGTGCTCACTTTGCAGGATCGCCGCCCTTTGCCTGCGGATAGATCAGAAGCCGATCGTGTGCGAGCAGGATCAGGTCGTTCAGACCATCGCCATTGATGTCGGCAATCTCGCCCATACTTGGCTCAAACTCCTGACGATCACCGCCGCTGAACATACGTGTTTCAAAGACTTTAAATGCAAGCGCGTGTAGCAATCGTTCGGCTTGGCTGAAGGTCAGTACGTCGGCCATCTGCTCGCCGCCGTCCAGAACCACCACGTCGGTGTACGTATCACCGTTGAGATCGCCGACCACCAGCTCGTGCGGCGTTTGCCGCGGATCATCGCTGGTCCAGGTTCCAACGCTTTCCAAGACGATGCGCTCGCCGCCAAGACGCACGAGCGCAAAGCTGTCATCGCCAACGGCAATCAGGCCGTCATTGCCGTCGCCCGCAAATTTGCCGGCCACCAATTGTGAGAATTTGAAGCCGGGAATTTCAATGACCTCCGCTTGCTCCCACTTGGAATCCTTGCCTGCACTGAAGATGATTGCGCGCGCGCCGTCGCGGTCGCCGGCCACCAGTCGGTCACCCAGTGACGTCAGCGTGACCAACTTGGCATCTGGATTCTTGGCGTTCATCTGCGTGACCACTTGCCAGCCGGGGCTTGCGCCGTTGGCTGGCTTGGGCTCATAGCGCAGCGCACGCACGTAGTTGCGATCGGCAACCAGTAGTTCGCCCTTGCCATTCCCGTCAACATCGGCCACCAAGGTGTTGTCGCCGGTGGCTGCTTGAACGAGACCGAATTGACCCATGTCCTTCGATTCGAGCACCTTGAAAGGCGCAGGAACAGCGTCGGCTGCCTTGTCCTTGTCAGAAGGCTTGCTGGCAGATTTGTCAGCGGATTTGTCGGATGACTTGTCAGCCGACTTGTCAGCGTTCTTGTCAGTGGCCTTGGCGGCATCGCCAGCTGCACTTGCCTCTGCAGGCACCTTCCCGGCCGCCTGCGCTTGCAACATGATCATCGGCTTCTCCGGCGTGAAGACCAACAAGTCCGTCATGCCGTCTTGATCAGCGTCCACGGACGAGACCGCGTTGGGTGATCGACTCTGCGCTCCCAAATTGATGGTCACACGTTTCGCGGCATCAACCGGAACATCCACGGGCACAAGCTCCACTACAAAATTCTTGCCATCCTTCGCTACCACCGCCAAGTTGCGCTCGCCGCCGAGGTCAACGAGGTTGATAGACACGGGGGTGCGTCCGGCGCCTAACTGCACTGCAAGTGGGAATCCGATTGAACCATCAGGCCCAGTTTCGCTGCGGCCGACAACGCCTTCCTTCTCCGACAGGCTGAAGACAATGGCTCCGCCCTTGGTTGGCGCAACGGCGATGGCGTCCAAGTCAGCAAACGATGGGCTTGCCACCGGTGCGCTGAGTCCCTTGGGCTTCTCTTGTCGATAGGTCATCACTGCATTAGCCAGCGTGTTAGTGGCTACCACGTCGGTCATGCCGTCGGCGTTGACGTCGGCAAACACGGTGCGACGCTTGCGGTTCTGGGGATCCTCAAAGCTCCAAGTCACCAAGCTGGAGTCGCGGGATCCAGCCCCCTCAATGCGACCGCGTCCGACCCGATTGAATGTCACTCGCTTGGTGGGCCGCTCCACGGCGCCAATCAGAGCCGCTTTGGCATTGGGGAGGCGCACTGCGCAGACTTCACGCACCGCGGGCATTTCAAAGCGCACTTGCGGGCCAACAAACAACTTGTCGCCTTGGCGTTCGGTGAACCATGCACGCACCGGCGCGGGATCTTCAGGAACGACGCCAATGATGTCAGTGGTTCCGTTACCGTCAAAGTCTTCCAGAATCACCGCCACCACGCGTGTACCACCGGAACTCAGTTCGGTGGGTGCGCCGGTGGTGTCTTTGTCCAGTGGCCAGATGGAAATTTTGCCATCAACAATACTGACCAGTTCCTTGGCGCTTCCGCCCACAAGGTTGGCAACCGCTAGCCCGTTGGGATTGGAGCCAAGATTGCGAATGGTCTGCTTGCGTGCCACCTTGAACTGACCTGGCTCGGTCTGACGCACGAACACCACTCCCGGAGGACTGTTGCCGGCGTAGATCATGTCCATGAGTCCGTCGCTGTCCCAGTCGCAGGCGACCACGGCTTCCACGGCACGATCAACGGTGACACTTTCGCGCTTGTAACGCCAGTGTTCCGGGAACTCGTTGACGCCGCGAACGGCTGGCGCGTCATCGGTTTCCTTGGCGCCCTTCTTCTGGAAGTTCACGTCGATGCGGTTCTTGAAGTTGTCAATCACCACAATGTCTTCCAGCCCGTCGCCATTCATGTCGGCGATCACAAACGGTCCAGCCTTCGGATCGACTTTCAGAACTTCAAGGGCAGCAAATCCAAAGTGGCGGGCGATGTCGTCCGCGGCCAAGGCGACGGCACTGATGGTCAGGAAAGCGAGGCTGGCGCAGGCGAACCGGACGGTGGAGCGGTGAGAGCGGATATTCATGATGGTTACTCGGCCTGAGGTGACGCGCGTGCGGCTGCCGCGCGAGGTGCATATGGTAAGGTTTCCAGAAGAGGTCATCGAACCATGCAAATCAATTTCCGATCAATAGTTCCCGTGTTTGCTGTCGCTGTCGCAACCATCGCATCCGGGGATGTGGTCAAACTGCGGAGCGGGGCATCCATCGATGGCAAGATCTTGAAGCAGACCGACCGAGCGGTCTGGGTCGACATTGGCGCCGATGTAGTGCAGGTGGACATGGAGCAGGTTGACTCCGTCACCCGTGAAGATTCTGGTACAGCGCTGAAGCCTGATGTGTCACAACTCTTTTTCATCGCGAAGGATTTGCCAACGCTGCCGCCCAAGGAACTTGCCAAAGGCTTGGGCGCTTCGGTGATCAAGGTGAGTACCCCGGGCGGTCTTGGCTCCGGAGTCATCATCAGTCCGGACGGATTTGCCATCACCAACGCGCACGTCATTCAAGGTGAGCGATCATTGCGCGCCACCATTTGGGTCCGTCAAGCAGACGGCAGCTTGAAGCGCACGGATATTGATGATGTTGAGATTGAGGCGGTCAGCAATTCACTTGACCTTGCGCTTATCAAACTGAAGAGCCCGGACGGCAAGCCGTTTCCTGTGGCTCCAGTGGAGGCTGACGATGCCCTTGATGCCGGGCAGCGTGTGTTTGCGATCGGTAATCCGCTTGGTCTTGAGCGAACCCTCACTGAAGGTGTAGTCAGCGTGCCCGCCATGCAACTGGACGGGCGCACGTACATTCAGACTGATACGCCCATCAATCCCGGCAATTCCGGTGGCCCGCTATTCAATATGCGCGGTGAAGTGGTGGGCATTACCAACATGAAGATCACGCTTGGTGAGAATGTTGGGTTTGCTATCCCGGCGCGATACGTGAAGGACTTTGTGCGTCACCGCGAGGCGTTTGCTTTCGACAAGAATAACCCAAATTCGGGTCACTTCTATCACCCAGCCCCGCCACGTCCGCAGCCAGGTCCGCCGAGTGAACTGGAGGACGGTTCATCAAAGCCAGCGGCAAGTCCCGCGCGTGCCGTGCCGGGTACCGATTCACCAAACAAGTAATTGAATCACTTGAACACCATGAATATCAACATCAACATCTTTGCCGCCAGTGCGGTCGCCTTGGTTGTGTCGCTTGTTTCGACGCAGGCATTCGCCGCTGATGGCCCCATGCCCATCCGCGCGATTGCGCCGG
>JBILYM010000016.1:0-17129 GCA_044377725.1 Phycisphaerales bacterium | reverse complement strand
CTGGACGCCAACACCGATTCCCTGATGGGTAACGACCGCCCGTATGTGGCGGAATACCTGCGATTTATCAAGGAATTTGGTGATCTTGAGCACGCCTGGGTAGTCATTGACGCCACCGCCCCGGACGGCACGCTGCATACCGGATCCGCGCAGCTTGCGGTTGACATGATCGATGCCCGTCTGCGCAAGGCGCCCAGCATTGAACACATCAACTCGCGGATCACCGTGCCCGAGCAAATGCGCGTGGCCACTTGGGCGATGCCCACCACTGAGCTTGCCGGACTTGTGGAAGGGCGCGACGCACTGCCAATACTCGCCTCCGATGCCGGAACCGGATCCGTCCTCGCCGATGCCCGACGCCGACTTGATCGCTTGGTATCCGACGGACTCTTCATGCCGCGCGAACAGGCGGAGCGTGAAGGCGCCGCAGCATTTCTTGAATTGGCCGCCATTGCTTCGGCCGCACCCGAAGCACCCGAATTTCTTGGCACTCCGCGCGAGACCCGCTACCTCACTAGCGATAGTGGACGACTGCTGTTCATCGGCGTGATGCCGCGCAAGGATTTCTCGCGCTTTGAAGTCATTGACGAACCGCTAGCAGCCATTCGTTCCGCGATGGCCGAGGCGCGCGCTGCGAATCCTGACATTTCCATTGGATTGACTGGCAAGCCCGTTCTGCAAGCAGACGAAATGGCTACCACCAACTCTGACATGAATGTCTCAAGCATTGTTGGGCTGGTGCTCTGCACTGCCCTCTTTATGGGCGTATTTCGCGGAATTAAGTTGCCGCTCTTGGCGCTCTTGGCATTCATGGTTGGTTGTGCGCTCACTTATGCCGCCGCTGCACTGATCTACGGCCGACTCAATCTGTTGAGCATCGTCTTCATGCTGGTCTTGGTGGGCGTTGGTCTTGATTACGGCATTCACATGGTGGCGCGTTACTTGGAGGCGCGCCGACATTTGCCCACGGTGCCTTCCATTATTCACATGATGCGTACCGCGGTGCCCAGCAACTTGGCCGGAGCGCTGACATCGGCTGGCGTCTTTCTGTTGGCGTGGTTCACTGAATTCCAGGGGTTGCGTGAATTGGGGGTGGTGTCTGGTGTTGGGCTACTCCTGACATTGGCTGCCATGGTGGTGATGCTGCCAGCTCTCTTAGTGATCTTTGATGCGCGTCTTGTGAAAAGCCCCGAAGCGAGCGCGCAACGGTCTGCATTCTTCTCGCAGCGCGAAGGCGTCGATCGCGCCCTACGCCCCGCTGCGGCGTGGCGTGCAGTCATTATTTCCTGCGCCGTGGCGTTGGCTGCTGGCTGGTACGGATTCACGCACATTCGCTTTGAAAGCAATCTGCTGAAGTTGCAAGCCAACGGCTTAGAGAGCGTGGACTGGGAGCATCGAGTGATTGATGACTCTGCCTCTGCAAGTTGGTTTGGAGCACTGATTGTGGGATCAATGGAAGAGATCCCGCCGCTCGCGGAACGCCTGCGCGCCCACCCGGAAGTTGGCCAAGTGCGCAGTGTGCTTGACGCGGTGGTCATGGATACGCCGCAGCGCGCTGCCCTGCGCATGCAGTTCGCCAACGCCGTGGAAGCGGCGCCCGCCCGGCCACGGCGCGCTACGGAATGGGACGCGGACGGAATTCGAAGCGCGGCTCGACGGATTGAAACCCTCTCGCGCTTTGCTGAGGGCGAAGCCGCCAACGCGGCGGGAAACATGCGCGCGCTGGCGCAGCGGCTCCACACCGTGGCTGACTTGGTGAAGCCAGCAGGTCGCACACCCGCAGAGCTTGAGTTGGCGCGATCGTCAGTTGACAACGCCGTGGCACGCAGCCGGTCCGCGCTCTTGGCAATGGCAGAAGGAGCGCGCCGCGACTTGCGTTCGGCGCTGCCTGAAGCGGTACGCGCACAGATGGTCTCGCCCGGCGGGCGCTTCTTAGTCATGGCGCACCCTGCCGGCGACATGTGGGAAGTGGAGCCGCTTGAACAGTTCGTCACCGCACTGCGTGCCGAAGATCCGCACGCGACGGGTGCGCCGATGACCGTTAGCGAATCAATGAAGAGCATGGAACGCTCGTTCCTGCAACAGGCGATTCTTGCCACCTTGATGGTGACCATCTTGCTCTGGGTGGACTTGCGGAACGTGCGTGAAACGCTTGCCGCGCTGGCGTCGCTGGCTGTCGGCGTCGCTTGGACGGTTGGACTGATGGCCGCGTGCGGCACGTCCTTCAACCTGGCGAACTTCTTTGCCATTCCCATCATGATTGGGCTTGGTATCGACAGCGCCATTCACATCACGCACCGCGCGCATGAGGGCGCGCTTGATCATGGTTTCGGCTCCACACGCCGCGCGGTGATTGTGACCGCACTCACCACCACCATCGGCTTTGGTGCGTTGATCTTGGCGCATCACCAGGGCCTTCGCAGCTTGGGCGTTGCCATGGCCGCGGGCAGCGCATGCTGCCTAGTGACTGCCGTATGGACGTTGCCAGCCATGTTGCGCATCATTGGACTTCGCCCCAAAAACAGCGGGCTTCGACTGGTGGCAACGCAGACTGATGCGGAGCGACGCGGCGCGGCGTAATGGTGGCAGCCAATGGTGTTGTTGCATTTCATGCGCGCGTGGGGGCACGGACGCGCATACGATCATTCCATGCGCATTCCACTTGTTTCAGCACTGTTGACGGTTCTGGCTCTGAATGGCTGCTCGGGTAGTGACGTACAGAAGCCAACAGCGGCCAACGCCGCGGCCAAGCAAACCACACAAGTTGCCTACAACGTGACCGGCATGCACTGCAATTCGTGTGCAGAAGCAATCACTGCAGAAGTGGCTGCAGTGAAAGGCGTGCGCCGCGTGCAGTGCACGTTTGAATCAAAGTGTGCGGTACTTGAAGTGAACAATCCGGCTGCCCAAGCGGACGCCGAGCGCGCGATCACCAAACTTGGTTTCACCATTGCACCCTGCGCCGTCCCGGTGGCCGGCGCCACTCAACCAGCGACCGGCGTGTCTTCCAAATAGACCGCGCACGCTTCAAGCACCAGTCGCGCCGCTTCATCCATGGACGCAGGTATCCGCGCGCCGGCAGCATGCACGTGTCCGCCACCATCAAAGTGCGCCGCGAGGTGATTGACGTCAATGAATGCGCCACCCGCGTTCGCGGCCGGCTTACTGCGGAAACTGGCCTTCACTAACTGGGGATCGCTCTCCACCAGCAACACGCTCATCTCTACTTCACGAACGCCCATCGGTTCGTTGACGAGCCCGGCAAGATCATCTACGCGGGTGCCGGTTTCTGCAAAGTCAGAGCGCATCAGGCGCATGATTGCCACGCGACCTCCGCACGCATACGAAAGCGAATTCAGCGCACGCCCAGTGAGGAGCGGTCGACCGGGCGCATCGCCCTGCTCAATCATGCGATAAAGACCGTCCTTGTCAACGCCGCAGGTGAGAAGACGGGCTGCCAACTGAAACACGCGGTCGTCTGCGGCGCTAAAGCGGAACCAGCCAGTGTCGGTTGCCAAGCCAATAAATATTGCTTCTGCAATGGTGTTGCGCGCGGTGCGGGCGCTTGGCCCAAACGGCACGCCCATTTCATCAATCACTGCTACTAACACCTGCGTGCAACTGGCGCAGCCGCGGTCAACCAAGCGCATCGGCGCCACTGCATCGCCGCGCGCGTGGTGATCAATTCCAACCACCAGCGCCGGATGTTCCTTCAGCCAATCGCGGCAGTGCTCAAGCTGACTCCAGGCGCCCGTATCAAGGACCACCGCCAGGTCGCAATCTGCGTTGGGTGTAACAAGGCCATGATCAACGAAGCGAATCTCGCCCTCAAGCGCCAAGCCACGGATGGATCGATCCACTGGTCCCGCCAGCACTGCGTCGACCGTCGTCCCCAGGGAGCGAAGCGCGCGCGCCAGGGCCAGCACCGAACCCATCGCGTCGCCGTCCGGCTTGAAATGCGTCGTAAGGAACGGCCGCTTTGCCGCGCGAAGACGGGCAACAAGCGCAGCATGAGTAACCGTGGTTGAGTATTCCATGTGTTTCTGAACCGTCTGTGGCGAACGCTACGCGAGCGCGGCGGTTCGTGCCACATCGGCGCGCAACTGTGCAACCAACGCATCCGGACCAGGAAACCGCCACTGCGAACGGAGCCACTGTTCAAAGTGCACTTCGATGGGCCATCCATAACTATCAAGCGCGGCCTCAAGACCAAGGACGTGCGCCTCGCACACCCGGCTGCTGCTGCCAAACGTCGGCTTGGTACCCACGGAAATAGCGGTTTGGTAGTGGCGGCCAGCAACGATCGCTCGCCCGGCGTAGACGCCGTCGGCGGGAAGCGCCATGCCGGGCGCCATGATGTTGGCCGTTGGAAATCCCAACAGGCGACCGCGCTGATCGCCCCGCTCCACCACACCTTCAATGGCGTGGGGGCGGCCGAGCAACCGCGCCGCGTCTGCCACCCGACCCATGCTCAACATCCAGCGAACAGCCGTGCTACGAGCTGCAATCACTGATCCATCGCTCAGGGGTTGGTCAACTTCCTGCACCTCAATGGTCTTGAATCCCACGCGCGCACCAATGGCCGCCAGCGTTGTGACATCGCCACTGCGACCGCGACCAAAGCGAAAGTCCGCGCCTTCCGCAATCGCGTCAAAGGGGACTGCGGCACGGAGCTGATCGATGAACCCTTCCGGCGTCTCTGCCAGAATTCCACTGCGTGGATCCAGGACGTGGACCGCATCGCAACCGCACGCCAAGAGCAACGCTTCGCGACGTGCGGAACCGGTGAGTCGGGCGGGCGCGGCATCCGGGCGAAGGACCGCTACCGGCAGCGGATCAAAGGTCACCGCCACTACCTTTCCATGCGGACCAGCGGCCGCACGGGCAGCCGCCACCAGCGCTTGGTGACCACGGTGTACGCCGTCAAAGTTTCCGATGGACGCGATGATCATTGGGTCAGTGACTCTCGGGGACTCTTGGACTCATGGGCATCGGGAACATGGGTAACGCGGGTAGCAACGGACGAACCAATCCCGCCGGGAGAACTCTCAGAGAATATCGGCAAGCGCCGGATTGCCGCCACTCGGGCGTTGATTCAAGGGATCGGCGCCCGATTCCGGCGTCGCCCCGTGGTATGACCCACGAAATGGCCTCTGCACATCCAACAGCAACCGCCCCCGCCAACACCGCACCGGTCAACATCGTCCCGGATCCCACGGTGCTCGCCAGTGACCTTGGCAAGAGTTTCCAGCGTTCCGCGGAGGAAATCGTTCCATGGTTTGTGGCGCAGATGCCACGCATGTACTTCGAAGACACATCAGCAACCGAGGTGGCAAACCACTTGCGCGCCATCATCGCCGCACGCGCGTCTGGTCAACCGCTGCACCTGACGCTGCACAGTGATGACCGCCGTCAGTGGACCATCATTCGCGAAGGCAACAAGCCGGGCGTGTTAGCTGAAGTGGTGCGATCGCTGCCGATGAGTCCATCGCTGCGTGCCGCAAAGATCCACGGCTCGAAGGACGGCGCCATCGTGCTTGACACCTTTGAATTCGGCGATCGTTCGCCCTTCACTGGCACAACGCCTGAGCAGACCGAGAAGCTGAACGCAACGATCGCATTTGCTAAGAATCAGGCCAAGGACTGGACCGAGGAGTCCATCCGCGCATACTTTGCTGGTTGCGCCGCCGACTACATCGCCACGCTGACGCCGCACCGCCTCAACAAGCACCGATTGTTGCTGCAGTCGGTCAGTGGTAGTGAAGGCACCGCCGTCGAGACCGAGCCGGAACTTGAAGGCCAGTTGACGCGCATGACCATTGCGTTTTCCAACGCACGTGCGCGCACCATGCTGGAGCGCTGCGCACATGTTCTCAGCCGTGGTGGCATCAATATTCAGCGCGCCTACCTTGACCAAGTTGCTGATCCACCATTCGGTTCCGTGACAATCCTTGGGTTCGTCATCCAGACGCAGGACGGAAAGTCGGTCGACACCACCAGCGCCGCTTGGAAGCAGGTCGCCCACGATCTCACTCGGATCAAGTGGATCGATTCCGAATCGATTTGGCTTGCAAATCGTCACGAAGGCATGACACTTGATGAGGCTGAACTCATCTTGGGTCTGTGCACACTTTCGCATCAGCACTTGGTGCACCGCGACCGCCTGCTGTTTGCCATTGAGCGCATCTTGGCAACGGCCGAGCGCACCATCACCGTTACCCGGCAGATCGCGGATCTGTTCCGCGCGCGCTTCAATCCCGCCACACCGCTTGACGATGCGCACTTCAACAAGCGCGCCGCCGCCCTGCGTGCCGACATTGGCACCAAGGATGACCCAGAGGGAACTGCAACCATCTTGGTGGCGCTTCTTGATGCGGTGGAGGCCACGTTCCGAACCAATTTCTTCCTTGCCAAGCGCTTTGGTCTCTCCATGCGCATCGATCCTTCGTACTTGCGCGACGATCGACGTCCAGAACTTCCGTACGGAACTTTCTTTGTCATTGGCCGTGGCTTCTTTGGCTTCCACAACCGCTTCAAGGAAATCGCGCGCGGCGGCTTACGTGTTGTGAAGCCGTCCAATGCCGCGCAACACTCCCGCGAGCGCGAACGCGTCTTCGACGAGGTGTACGGGCTTTCTTGGGCACAACAGCAGAAAAACAAGGATATTCCGGAGGGCGGAGCCAAGGCAGCCATTCTCTTGGAGCCCGAGTCGGACATCACCCGGTGCGTGAAGAGCTTTGTCGACAGCTTGCTCGACCTCATCACTGACGACCCAGCGGCGCGCAAGCAAGTAGTCGATCGCTTCGGCAGTCGTGAACTGATTTACTTGGGACCAGACGAGAACATCACCCCGGATCACATTGAGTGGATCGTCGCTCGTGCCCGTGTGCGTAAGTACGCCATGCCCGATGCGTTCATGAGTTCCAAGCCCGGCGCTGGAATCAATCACAAGGTGTACGGAGTGACCAGCGAAGGCGTGAACGTCTTCTTGGAAGTAGCTTTGCGCGCACGCGGTATTGATCCACGCAAGCAGCCATTCACCGTGAAGATCACCGGCGGACCGGACGGCGACGTTGCCGGCAACATGATCCGCATTCTCAACCGTGATTACGGAAGCAATGCTCGCATCGTTGGCATTGCTGACGGAAGCGGCGTTGGTGAGGATCCAGACGGACTTGACCACACAGAACTGCTGCGTCTCTTCAAGGAGGCGCTGCCGATTGCTCAGTTTGACCCAAAGAAACTAGGCAAACACGGCGCAGTGGTGCCAGTGGAAGCGCCCGGCGGCGTGATGATTCGGAACACCCTGCACAACCGCTTGAAGGCTGATGCGTTCATTCCGGGCGGCGGCAGGCCAGCCACCATCAACGAAAGCAATTGGCGCGACTACCTGACCAAGGAAGGAAAGCCATCCGCCCCGATCATCGTGGAGGGCGCCAACCTCTTCCTGACTCCCGGCGCGCGCAAAGAACTCTTTGCAGCGGGCTGCCTGATCTTTAAGGACTCCAGCGCCAACAAGTGCGGCGTGATCTGCTCAAGTTATGAAATCGGCGCCAGCATGTTGCTTGATGAGAAGAGCTTCATGTCCATCAAGGCTGAGTTTGTAGAACAAGTGCTGGTAAAGTTGCGTGAGCTGGCGCGCTGTGAGGCGGAACTGTTGATGGCGGAAGGCCGTCGCCATCCGCACACTCCGCTCACTGAACTCTCTACGGAACTTTCCAAGGTCATCAATCAGGCAGCGGACGCTATTCGCGCGGCGATGGATTCATGGACACCCGCGGACCGCGAATTGGCCAAGCAAGTTGTTCGTGAGCACATCCCGCAGAAGTTGCAGGACATTGCTGGCGATCGACTTTGGACCGACATCCCGCAGTCGTACCTGGACTGGATGGTCGCCAAGTGCTTGGCGTCCGGCATCGTCTACCGCGAGGGCGTCAACTTCCTGGAAGGCGTGGAGCCAGACGCGGTGGCGGCGTTGTCCTTGCGCTACCTGCGCAAACGCGATGAGAACCGCCGCCTGGTGGAGCAGTTGAAGGGTTCCACCGCACCGGGCGCCGCCCGCGCTGCCGAACTCCTCGCACGGTCCGGAACCCGCGCCGCGCTGGAAGATTTCGACTAACGCGGCTGGGATGGCACTTTGTACATGCGATCCCGTTGCGCCGTACCCTGCGCACCGGAGGATTCCTGTGCTCGTATTCGATCGCCCTGCCACTATCCGTCGTCCCGTTTCTTCCTTGGTACTTCTGGCGTGTGCTGCGCTGGGCGCATCCGTTGCCAGCGCGCAAGATCTGCCAACGCAGACGATCTCCGATGCCGGCACCATCGACCGCGTGGTGATCTATCCAACCAGCGCCGCGGTGACGCGCGTGATCCATCAAGATCTGGCGCAGGGACTGTGGACGGTCCGCGTCACCAATCTTCCAGCAGGCGTGAACGGCGCGCAACTGCAAGCCAAGGTGCGCTCTGGTGATACCCCCAACCCGTCCGGACCACGGCTCCTTGGCGTGGAATTTGAAGAGACCCCGGGCATGGACTTTGCAGGGAGCAAAGAAGGCATCGACCTCGCGGAACGACTGAAGGAAGCACGCCGACGTTTGGAGTTCACCAGGCAGGACCAAGCACAGCTCGGCGCGCGCATCACACACATCGACCAAGTTTCCACGCGCATCACCGCCAACGCCACTGCCGACGGCGGTACGGCCAAGGCAGACCCTGCCAAGGCGATCGAAGGCCTCGCGTGGGTGAATGCTGAGAAGATGCGAGTGATTGAAGCGTCGCGAACGCTTGCCGCGCGCGAAGACGCCGTGATGAAAGAAATCACCGTGCTCGAACAAACCATGGTGCAACAGGGCAGCGCTGGTCGCACGCAGCGAACCGCCGTGGTGAAGATTGCCGCGCCGCAAGCCACCCCGCTTGATCTGGACCTGACCTACATGGTTCCCAAAGCATCATGGGCGCCCGCGTATTCCATTCGCGCCGCCGGTGATCGCAGTGGTGCCACCATTGAGTACGACGCCATGATTGCCCAGCGCACCGGCGAAGAGTGGAAGGATGTGCGGGTCTCTCTTAGCACCGCGGATCCCGTGCGTGCTGCGCAGCCGAGCGAAGTGGAACCGGTCTATGTGGATATTGAGCAGCCCATGTACGCCGGTGTCCCAGGCGACAGCAGCGGAATGGTGGGCGGTTTGGAGATGCGCGAGAACAAGAGTAAGGATCGCAGCCGGCTTAGGGGAAAGCCCGGGGCGAACCGTGGTCCCGGCGGCGGCGGCATGGGAACCGGCGGGGCCTACGGTTCTCCAGGCGAACCCGGCGCTGCCGATGACGATGATGGCGAGCAAGGCGCCGTGCTTGAACAACTCGCGCGCGCCGCAAGCGTTTCCGAAGCGGGCATTGCCGCCAGCTTTGAACTGCCGCGCCGCATCACCGTGCCCAGCGACGGCACGCGCTCGCAGCGCACGCGCATCGCTTCGTTTGAACCGGATGCAAAGTTTGTCTACGCGGCGCAACCACTGGTGACTGACAGTGTGTTCCTGCGCGGCGACCTCACCAACGCCTCCGCGTTCCAGTTGCTTCCTGGCACTGCGCAAGTCTTCATGGGCGGCGACTTCATTGGCGAAACTGCCATGCCTTCCGTTGCACCCAAGTCTGATTTCAAGGTGTTCTTTGGACCCGACCGCGCTGTGCGTGCCACGCGCGAAGTGGTATCCAAGGTGACCGGCGCCGCCGGATTGTTTGGCGGCAGCATCGCCACCACTTGGAACTATCGCATCAAACTTGATAACGGTACCGGCCGCGATATTGCAGTGGAACTGCTTGACCGTCGCGCTGTCAGCCGCAATGAGAAGGTGGAAATCAAGATCGCCGATCTTTCATCGCCGCTTTCCAAAGATGCGTTGTACGCCGCAGGTCCGCAGAAGACCGGCATCTTGCGCTGGGATATTTCTGTGCCAGCATCCGCACGCGGCCCCGCAGCACTCCCGGTGACGTGGACCGTGCAAGCCACGCGCGCCAAGGACATTGAAATCACTGCGCTGCCCGACTGACATCGCATACGAACTCCACCGGACACCACCATGTACCAGCACACCTTGCAAACACTCTTCATTGCCACTTCCCTTGCCGCCTTGGCGGGCGCGCCTTCTGCGTTGGCACAGTCAACCGTGGCCATCGATCCCGATGTCGCCATGCAGAACGCGTCGGATAATGGCACCATTCGCGCCATCACGTTGTATCCCGGCCGCGCCGCCGTTACCCGCGCCGTGCAGCGCGAATTCAAGCAAGGTCTCTGGGCATTGCGTATCTCCAACCTTCCTGTTGCAGTGCAAGCAGGATCGTTGCAGGCGAAGGTGAATGTAGCCGCGGGAGCGACGCTGAAGAGTGCGCCCAAGCTGCTTGCTGTGGAATACTCACAGACACCGCGCGTTGCATTTTCCAGTTCACCCGAAGGGATTGCACTTGCAGAGAAGGTCCAAGATCTCCAGCGGAAGATTGAGTTTCTGAAGCAAGACCGCGCCCTGCTTGCACAACACGACAAACTCATTGATCAGATTGGTGTCCGCCTGACCGCCTCAGCAACCGCCGATGGTGCCACACAGGCGGTCGACCTGGCCGCCGTCGCCAAGCAACTTGAGTTTGTGCACACCGAGAAGGAACGCATCCTTGGTGTTGCCCGCGAACAGAACGAGCGAAACGAAATGCTGGCGCGCGAACTGCAAGTAGCCAATGAGCAACTCGCTTCACTCGGCGGGGCTGATCGCACTGAGCGCAGCGCTCTGGTGCTCATGGCTATTCCGGAGTCATGCACTGTGGATGTGGAACTCACTTACCTTGTAGGGAACGCCACGTGGGAGCCTGCCTACGCCGTGCGCGCTGCGGGTGATCGCACTGGCGTCACCGTGGAGTACGACGCGCTGGTTTCGCAGCGCACCGGCGAAGACTGGAAGGATGTGAAACTCTCACTCTCCACCGCGCAGCCAACGCGCGCTTCAAGTCCGCCGGCTGTCGATCCGTGGTACGTGGATGTGGTGGTGCCTATGCCGCCGGCGAGTGCCCGTTCGCCAGACATCGCTGCCGACTATGCAGTCTCAGCAGCGCCCATGCCCATGATGGCGCCGATGATGGCAAAGTCCGACAGCGCCGTTCGCAAACAGCTTGAAGAATTCTCAGCAGCCGCCACGGTTCAAGAAACCGGCACCGCCGTCTCCTTTGAAATTCCGCGCCCAGTCACCATTCCAACCGACGCATCCAAAAAGCAGCGCACTCGGATTGGTGCCTTTGAGCCAACCGCAAAGTTCATGTACGTCGCGGCGCCGATCGTTTCTGAGAGCGTATTTCTGCGTGGCGACATGACCAACAGCAGCGCGTTCCAACTGCTGCCAGGAAATGCGCAGGTCTTCATGGGCGGTGATTTCATCGGCGACACCGCCATGCCATCCGTTGCGCCCAAGGATGAATTCAAAGTCTTCTTCGGCCCGGACCGCGCGCTCCGAGCGACGCGTGAAGTGCTTTCCAAGAACACCGGAAGCAGCGGCTTGTTTGGTGGATCAACCGTCACCACGTGGAACGATCGCATCACCGTTGATAACGGCAGTGGCCGCGAGGTCAACGTGGAACTCTATGACCGGCGACCAATCAGCCTCAATGAGAAGATTGACGTGAAGGTCAGCAATGTTGCGCCGGCACTCAGCACCGACAAGCGTTACGTGGACGGGCGGATGACGCAGGGCATCCTGCGCTGGGACCTTGCGGTACCAGCCTCCGCGCGTGGACCCCAGGCCACAACGGTGAGTTGGACCGTGGACATCAGCCGCGCCAACGATGTTCGAACCACGCCACTGCCGGACTAAGCCGGATCGGTCAGAACCACCACGGATTGGCGGGCTTCTCTTCAACGATGCACTCTTGCAGGAATGCAACGGCGCGTTCGAAGCCTTCATCGATGGACATCATGGCATCTTCATGCTCAATGGAGAGCACATGGTCATAGCCATGACGACGCAACATGCTGATAAACGGACGCCAGAAGTCGGTGCCGTGGCCCCAACCGCAAGCGCGGAAGTTCCAAGCGCGGCCCTTGAGATCGCTGTACGGCTTGGCGTCCAAGTATCCGTTGAGCGGACCTTGGTGACGATCAAGTTCGGTGTCCTTGGCATGTACGTGGAAGAGCAGCCCTGCCTCGCCGAGTTGTCGAGCGGCCAAGACTGGATCGCAACCTTGCCAGAACAAGTGTGACGGATCAAGATTGGCACCCAAGATCGGCTTGCCCTTGATTCCGGCCTTCTTCTGCGCTAGTTCACTGAGTTTGATGAGCGTCTCGCCGTTGTAGACGGTGAAACCGGGATGCGGTTCCCAAGCAATGCGAACCCCGTGCTTGGCAGCAAACTTCGCTTGCGCAGCCCAGTACGGAACCAACACGGTGTCCCACTGATACTTCTGGATTTCCAGAAAATCGTTGGGCCATGGGCAGGTGACCCAGTTGGGTGTTCGGTCTTGCTTGCTGCCGCCGGGGCAGCCGCTGAAAGTAATGACAATGTCGGTACCAAGCTTTGGTGCCAATTCAACGGCGGTCACAAAGTCATCGTGATGCTTCTTGGCGAACCCCTTCTCTGGGTGCACCGGATTGCCGTGCACTGCCAGCGCGGAGCAGATCAGTCCGTGATCTTTGAGCAGGGAGTTGATGCGCTCCTGCTCCTTCTTGCTGCCAAGCACCTTCTTGGGATCAAAGTACGGCTTGCCGGGCCACGCGCCCACTGGGAGTTCAATGGCGCCGAGACCGATGTCGGCGATGTAATCGCAAACATCTTCGAGGGTGCGACCGGCAAAGAGCGCTGACATGACTCCAAGCTTCATGACAATCCTTTCGGGGCGCAAGGCGCCTCAGGGTGACTGGCGACGCCGCTCGGCTGCGCACTGCGCAACGCGGAACAGCCGAAGCCCCCCATGCCAGCAGAAAGTGCCGCCAAGGGGAGCCGCGGAGCGTAGTTGCCGCGGGCGTGGGGCTCAATGTCCGCAAGGAGCCGCAATCCGGCACCCCCCGGCAACCGGGACCCGGGCGGAAACGAACCATTCGTGCGACAATCCCCCGAATGCCACTCCTGACTGCTATCGCCGCCCTGCTGCTGCAGACTGCGCCCGCCCCTGCGGCGCCGGCGGTGGTCCCACAGACGGCGCCGGTGATGGACGCACCAGCAGTCACCCAGACGACACCGGTGAGCGATGCACCAGCGGCGAGCACCCCGCCCGCGCCGCTCACCGGCTCACCCGTACCAAGTGAAGTGCTGGTCGGCTCACCGACGCCCAGCACCGAGCCTGCGCCGATTCACCAGGTTTGGATCTTCATCGATCGCTGGAAAGAATTCGGCGGAACGGTGGTGAGCGAGACCGACCTCATTATCACCGTCACGGACGGACTAGAGACGCGCACCTTCAACAAAGCGAAGGTGCTTGACATCATTGAATTGGTTCATCCCAAGCCTGGGCAGCGTGGCTTGGTGCAACTGCGTGATGGCACCATCGTGCGCGGCGAAATCCTCAAGGACTCGCTTGAAGAAGTTGAGTTCCAAGTAGACAGCGTGCGCGGCCGTGTTCCGCGCGAGAAGGTCTACCGTGTCATGTTGGAGTTGGAGTTTGAGACGCGGTACGCGCGCATCAAAGCCGCCATCGCGCCCGAAGAACATGGACGAAGGCTTGGCCTGGCGCGTTGGCTTGCTGACCAAGATCGGCTTGACCTTGCCATCACGGAGTTGGAAGCGCTCTTGCGTGACGGCGATGTTGAAGAGGCGCGCGAGATGTTGCGCGAAATCAACGCCCGCGTGAAGTTGGAGCTCTCGGTCAAAGAATCCAAGGAAAACAGCCAGAAAAAGGCTGCTGCCAAGGCAGCTGATGCCGCTGCAGCCGAGCAAGAACAGACCGCCGACGCTGGCAGCAACTCCTCCAAGCCAGCGCCCCGCGGCGCGCCCACCACGCGCGAGATGCTTCCCAAGGATCTGCTTTCCAACGAAGATGTGAACTTGGTTCGCGTGTATGAGATTGATTTCAAAGATCCACCGCGATTGACCGTGTCCCCTGAAGGCGTTCGGCAACTCATCCTGCGCTACGGGTCAAGTGCACTGGTTCCCGCAACCACCCAAGAACGCAACGCGCTCTATTCAAAGAGTTCAGTAGAGATTGCCCGACTGATGTTTGATCTCAAGGCACGCGATCTCTACAACTACATTGAAGTGGAGGAAGACCCCACTTCAGTAGCCAAATTCCGGACGCGCGTTCACAACTCGTGGCTGATCTCAAACTGCGCCACTAGTCGGTGCCACGGCGGCGTGGATGCGGGGCGATTCTTCCTGTACACGGGCAATGCCAAAGATCAGCGTATTCGTTACACCAACCTGCTGACGCTGCTCAACTTTAAGGTGGACGGCAAGCCGGTCGTCAACTTTGAGGATCCACCAAACTCGCTGCTCGTTCAGTACGCCATGACACGATCGTCAGCGCGTTACCCGCATCCGGACGTCAAGGGTTGGCGGCCCGTCCTCAGCACCACCACACCCCAATTGCTGCAAGACACCCTCGACTGGATTCGTTCCATGTACCAGCCAAGGCCGGAATACCCGGTGAAATACGTTGCTCCCAAGCTTGATGCGGTCGACAAAGCTGTGCCGACCGCGGACGGACCGGACCGCTGATTCTCCCCCGTTATCGCCCGATGCATCAAGCGGGTAAATTGCCGATTGACCACCACACTCGCGCTCGATGAGCGCTTCATGAGCGCCAGATTGCCGCCTCTCACGAGATTCGAACCATGAACCGAACACGCATTCTTGCCGCCGCCACCCTGCTGATATCCACTGCGCTGCCAGCATGCAACGGTTTGCATGCTCCGTCGCCGGCCGAGCAAGGCGCCAAGAAGATCACCCAAGTCACCGCGAAGGCGCGTGGGATTTCCAGCCGCATCACCTTCTCCCCCGATGCCGTGTCCAAGTCACTGCCCGTAGAGGGCGGCGAAACCAAGGAGCTGGCACAGGGGCTCCTGGCACCCGCAGAGGCCGCGAAGGAATTGCGCGCACTTGCCTCCGAAATCACCGCTGCTGCGGGCAGTGATTCGCAACG
This sequence comes from Phycisphaerales bacterium, assembly GCA_044377725.1. GTDB lineage: Bacteria > Planctomycetota > Phycisphaerae > Phycisphaerales > SM1A02 > UBA966. Next base: position 2,027 of record JBILYM010000016.1, on the reverse strand, counting down.
CAAAGAAGTCAAGACACTTGCCATCCGCATGCGCCGCGACGCCATGATGCTTGACCTCATGGACCTTGAGCGCATTTCTCAATTGAAGTCCGTACTGGCGAGTGGCATTGCCGAACGCCTTGCAACCATTCGCTCCATTGATGCGTCTGGTGATCTGCAATCGACGGAAGAGGCCGCCGCTCGTACCAAGGCTTCGCAAGGCGCCAAGTCTTCGTTTGACGAAAGTGTCGCCACGGAAACTGACCGAGCGGATGCTGCGCGCACTGCGCTGCAGCCGCTTGATGCATCGATCAGCGAGAAGGAATCGAGCGCGGAATCGCTTGACATTGATATCCAGACGCTCCGCGCCAAGGCTGCCACCAGTACTCCGTCCGCTGCGTTGCCCCTGATGATTGACGCGCGCAGCAAACTTGACGCCGCGCAAACCTTGCGCGTGGACGCAAGCACGGATGATCGCGAAGCGGAGCCGTACCGTAGCACGGTTCGCATCGTTGACACGGCTACTAAAGAAAACGCGGAAATCGCGGATACCAACAAGTTCCTTGCGGACCGCATTGATGAGTCAAGCAAGGCCGAAGTCGGCGCCAAGGCCCGAGCCAGTGCCGCCATGAAGCGAACGCGTGAACTGGGCGCCGAAGCCGCCGCGCTCATGAAGGAATTCACCACGCTGGAGTCCGAACTCTTCCAGCCCGCCCTGAAGAATGTTGAAGAGAACATCAACGGCGATGGCTTGACTGCCAAGAACTCCACCGATCAAGCAGCCATTTCGATTGCCAAGGCTCGCTTTGCAGCCATTCAGATTGATGCTGTTGATCAAGCAATGTCCCTGATGGCCGCTGCTCAATCGATGGGTGCACCGGTTGGTGATGGCGAGGCACAACTACGCGCCCAGCGCGACAAGTTGGCAGGAAACGCCAAGGCTGCGCTGGTTGAAGCGCGCGATGCGCTCTCGGGTGTTGAGTCCGGCGCCGGCGCCCCGATGTTGCGATCGATCGCTGAATTGGCAGCGGCCTTAGGAATTGAAGTTCCCATCACTGCTGCACCGGCGCCCGCGGCAACCACGGACGAATCTGCACCTGCGGGTGATGCAGCGCCGGCGGGTGATGATGCGCCGGCCACTGACGCGGCCCCTGCGGGCGATGCCCCGCCTGCCGATGCGCCGGATGGCAGCGCTGAGGTGCCGCCAACCCCCGCTGGTGATCCGGCTGCAGAACCGGGCGCTGACCCGGCCCCAACTCCCGCTGGCGATCCTGCAGCGGATCCAGCGGTTCCACCGCAGTCTGATCCAGCGACGGATCCCGAAGAGCCAAACAAGTAATTCTGCATTGCTTCTGCGTTGCGCGCGTCGTCACGCGGACGGGCGCCGCACAATCATCACTTGTTGTTCGATGAATTGATTGCCGCACGTGCAACATCACGGACGTGCGCTGCAACGCCTTCGTCAGCCACGATCGCCGTCAGCGTGCTCATGAGCGCAGATCGAAGCTCATCCGAAATGTCGTTTGAGTGAATGGCATGCGCCGCAGCAAGCGCGGCGTTCCGGAGCCACATGTCTGGATCCGCGCGGCGCAGTACCCCATTCAAACGTGCGGCTTCCCAGGCGGGTTCGTCCCACCCAAGTACTTCAAGCAATGGGAACCCGCTGCGAGCAGGTTGATACGCCTCGTGAATGCCCAAGGCGCGCGAACGCTGTGTTGGTTGCGAATGCGGACAGACCTCTTGACAGGTATCGCAGCCAAAGATCCAGTCTTCCGTGTGCCCAATAAAGGTTGCATCGATGACGCCGCGCTCCTCAATGGTGAGTGCACTGATGCAACGCCGCGCATCCACCGACCACGGCGTGATGGCGCCAGTTGGACACGCATCGATGCACCGCGTGCATGATCCGCACGGATCGCTCTCGTCAGCGGTTCGATTCGCTGCGGGAACCAAGCGATCTACATCCTGCAGCGGAGCGGCGATCGTTCCATCTGCACGAATTGCCGCTAATTCCAGAGTAGTGACCACCACGCCAAGAAGTACCCAGG
>JBILYM010000147.1:0-5744 GCA_044377725.1 Phycisphaerales bacterium | reverse complement strand
TCGTGGTGGTAACGATCGGTGGCGCGGGAGCAGCGACAGTAGTCACCGTAGCGACAGGGGCGACCAGGGCGAGAGGATCAACTGCGGGTGGCTGCGGGCAGACCAACGCAATCTCAGCCGGGCGAACCGGCACGTCGACACCGGTAGTACCGGCGCGCGGCCACCATGCGGCGGCAATCGCAGCAAGCACCAACAGTGTGGCAGCAATGATCCAGACAGCACGCATGTCAGCATCGTAGGGCTGTTAGGCGCATTCGACGAGGTGCACCAGTGCATCATGCACCTGCGTTGCGTGGACTGAGCCCGCATCAAGCATGTCCAGGCCATCAGCAATCAGGACTGGCGCATAGGGAGTGCCTGACTCCACTCGCCCGTGACTGCCGCGAACCAAGGACGTTTCGAGCGGTACCGTTTCAAGCAACGCCCGCATTCCCAGTTTGCGCAGCAGCAACTGGCGAGCAACGTATGCGGTGGGCGCCGTGATCGACGGATCCATGAACAACTCCAGTGGGTCGTAGCCGGGCTTGCGGTGAATATCCACGGTGCGGGCAAAGTCTGGAGCAGAGCTTGGGTTGTTCCACCATGGGTAAGCAAACCATGCACCGGCCGCCGCCACCGCAAGAAGGTCCCCACTCCGTTCGTGCTGAATACCAAGCGCCTGTTGCGCAGCGCTGTCGAGCAGTTGCTCAATGCCAGTTTCGCCCGCAAGGAGTGCGGCGCGCACTGCAGGAATCTCAGTCGCGTCCTTTACATACACATGCGCCACCTGATGATCACACACGGCAAATGCGCGGCTGGCGCCAGCGTCCAGGTATTCACGTTCGCCTTCGTTCCGGATGGCAAGAAATCCAGCATCGCGCAATGTTCGGTTGGGCGTGAGTGCATGATCAACCGGGGCAATTCCGTACTCGCTCAGTACAACCACCTGCACGCCACGTTGTTCATAGAACTTGCGGACGCCTTCAAACACGCGGTCGATCTCGCGAATTTCTTGGTCGATGCGCGGGTCTTCCGGCCCAAACTTCTGTAAGCAGTAATCAAGATGCGGCAAATAGATCAGGTGCAAATCTGGTTGAAACTTCTTCTCCACACTCATCGCTGCGCACGCAATCCAGTCGGTGCTACGGATGTCTGACATCGGACCCCAGAAGTGGAACAGTGGAAACGGGCCGTGTTCTTGCTGCAATTCATCGCGAAGTTCTGGCGGTTGCGTCCAGCAATCGGGCACCTTGCGACCATCGGCGCGGTACTGCGGGCGCGGCGTGACAGAAATGTCCGCACCCGAGTACATATTGAACCACCAGAAGGAGTTGGCAATCACTGGTGCCTTGCGCCCCGCAGCGTGCGCTCGTTGGCGCAGGGTGTCCCACACCATGGGGCCGTGCACCAGGTGGTTCGATTGCTTCCAGAAGTGCACCTCTTGCAAGGTGCGGTCGAACCATCCGTTACCAACGATGCCGTGCTGCCCGGAACGCTTGCCGGTCAGCATGGAGCTTTGTGCACTGCAGGTGACGGCGGGTAGATCGGCGGCTAGCGTCCGGATGCCGCCCGAGCGCTGCGCGAACGCTTGCAGGTTCGGGCACTTGCGCCGCGCGAAGACGGCTGGACAGAGCCCGACGATATTGAGGACAGCAACGCGCACGCGGGCAGGATAGGGCGGGCGCCGAAGTGAATCCCTGCGGCGGCTAACTGTGCATCAACTTGTGCCGCCCAGCCGCGATTTGCCGCGGGACTGGCGGGGCTTGGGTGAAGCACTTGGTGGATCAGTGGCAGGGTGCGTGTTGGGTCAGCGATCTGTAGTTGGGCCAACACACGTTCCGCACGCTGTCGGGCGAATGCCCCAAAGCCCACCACGTGTGTCGGCCGTAGCGCCACAATGACCGCGCTAAGTGCCTCATCGCAAGCCGATTCGAGCATGTGCGTTGCCTTGGCGCCACGACCAGTGCGGGGAAGCTTGTCAGGGGTTTGGTTGGCACCACTGGCCGCTACAAAGGCCAGGGGACACCAGTTCCAAATGAAGGCTTGGTGAAAGAACTCATCGGCGGTACCAAAGCGTTGTTGCGCCCATGCCCACACGCGAGCGCCGCTGACCTCACTGCGCGTGCACGCCAGGCCATCGACTGGGCGCTTTGGGTGGATGTGCTGCGGCGCGCTGATCTTGGCGATACGTTCGGTGATGCCAAGAAATCCCCGGACTGCAGCTACCTCGCCGAACGGCACGCCGGTTTGCGCCATACCGAACGGACCAGGATTCATTCCTACAAAGAGGACGTTTGGTTGGGCGTGCGCCCGCGCGAGGAAGGCAGCATGTGCGCCCCACGCATATTGCAGTGGGTTGTAGGTGTATGCGACTGACGGACTGAACTTCAACAGAGCACAGCGGTCTCGCAATGTGCTGGCGATGTGTTCAAGCGAGGTATGAAGCTTCTTGTTGACCCGAGTGGGCATGCTCACATTTCAAAGCGCAGACCGGCATAAAGTCGGATGTCGTTTTGTATCGCGTCTTTCGGCGTCACTTCAGACTGGTACTGCCAACGGATGCCGCCCAGCAATTTGAGACCCTTGATGTCTTCCATCAGCATGGTCCACTCGGTACGGAATAAGTGCAAGAAGTTGCTGGGGTCATCAAACGCCGGTGCGATCCAGTAGGACCCAACAATTGCCTGGCGCTCAGTGATCTTCCAGTCCCATTCCATTTCCGCATACAACTCCGCTTGCCCGTCGTTTTGGTCACCAAACTCATAGGTGTAACCAGCACCAATCTTTCCAATCAACTTTGCAGGCGGCATCTTCAGGAATTCGTATCCAAGTCCACCCCATCCGGATAGACGATTTTCATAACTCTCAAGCGGAGCACTCTGCCCCTGGCCCTTCACAAACCACAGGACGCGCGGGTTGGACGCGAAGCGTCGGTCATAAGTGGAGGTACCGAGCAAGTTGTTGTCGGTGTTCCCGCCGTCAACAACCTTGTAGAAGAACTCAACGTTGTTCGCCCACTTTTCCACGTCGGCCACGTCGTAAATTGCAGCGCCCGCCGCACGGAAGTCAAGTTGATTGTTAGCGGCATTGACGTAGTTGACGTTGGCATCAAGGACGAATTTCCACGGTGACGGCGGCGGCGCTGGTGCTGGAACTGCGCCCTTCGCCGCGACATCATCAGCGAGATTCACGCCGTCTTGGGGTCGCGGCGCGTCCATCACCGCATTTGCAGCGGGCTGCGCCTCTTGGCGCAACATGCTGTCGTCTGTAGCAGCGGCGGGTGCGGCAGCCGGGGCGGCGGTGGCAACCATCGACGCAATTGACGCGCGCGGTAGGGTGACCTTTCCTAAGACCGGGTGCAGCAAGACGATTGAATCACCGGTCTCTGAAACCAGCGTCGCGCGAATGGCATCACCGCTTGAAAGTGCAACAATGACGGTTTGCCCAGGCACTGGATTGGCGGCATCTTGCATGGCGAATGCCATCGGCGCCGCGTTGAAGACCAGCGTCATAACGATGATGATTGTGCTTTTGATGTAGGTAATCATGATTGGGATTCCGGGTACTTGTACACCGTCGCGGAGCGTACTGACATAACGAAAGTTCAGGTTCTATTACCTTAGAAATTCTCTAAGGCATGGCCTGGCGTATAGGCTATAGAAATGATGGCATTCCCCGGCCCACTGGTTCAATCTCGCGCCAAGTCTTGTGCGATAGCCCTTCTAGCGGTGCTCCTGGTCGCGGGTTGCGCCTCTGGTTCCGGGAAGTCGAAGCCCGGCGAAGCGGCGCGCATTCTTCGTGATCAGCGCATCACTCGGGCGCAATTGGAGGAGGCATCCAACGCCTTCGCCGACCGGTATTTCTCCCTGATGCTGGCCGCGAGTGAGCGAATCATTCGTGGCAATAATGACATACAACAGTGCCGCATTATGAACGGTCTTCGGCTGCTGGGCGTGTCAAGCATGTACGACATTGCCACGAGCCCGGATACGGTGACGCAGTTGGTGGATCAACTGGTCGTGGTCACCCTGCAAAATTATTTCTGGGTGGACACCGGACGCGCTCAAACGATTTGGGGACCACGCGCGCAGTATTTGGTTGAAAATCTGCGTCGCGCCCGCGAGGATATTTGGACTATCGCTGCGCGCGTGTTTACGGACGAACAGCTTGAAGAGCTTGATCTATCCATCGCCACATGGTGGAGCCGTCGTGGTGGTACGGAGTTTGTGGCGTACGTTCGCTTTAGTGAAGTTGCCAGCGTGAAAGGTGAAGCTCTGGTCGAGACCATTCGCGACGGTGGCGGATTGCTTGAACCGCTCGACCGTGCGACCGAGCAGGTGCAAAATGCAAATTTAGCGCTTGACCGAGCATTCTTCTGGTCGAAGCGACTACCACTCTTTATCAACTGGCAAGCGGAAGCGCTTTGGTACGACATGCTGGTCATGCCGGACACCCAACGTTTGTTGGCAAGCGTTGACGTGATGTCGCAGTCGATCGCCATTGTTCCAGATCGAATGAAGATGGTGAACGCGACGGTTGCGGGTGCGCAGGACACCGCGCGCGACCTGGTTGATCGCATCTTTCATCGCGTACTCATTGTGCTGATTGTTGTCTTGGTCGGCACGTTCGTCATCATGAAATGGCGCGTATCGCGCAAGGAGGCAGCGTCATGATTGCTGCAACGATTCTCATCTCTCTCGCATTCATGTCGTCTGATACTGCGGCGCCCGCTGTACCAGCGCTCGATGCAAAGCCAGCTATCACGGCTCAACCTGCCGTTCCTGCCGATCCCACTGCACCGATGACCGGGTTGGTGCCAAAGGCGCTCATCAACGGAGGTGATGCACTAGCCAAGTCGCTGCAGCAATTGGTGGAGTCCGCCGACGTCTATTCAGAAGAATTTTCTGTGATGGTGGAGCGGTTCCCGTCCTATGCACCACGGCCCGTACCAATGACCGGCGCGATGCGTATCGTTGGTTCGGACACCATGGGACCGTTGCTTGCCAACATTGCCATCTCGTATCAAGTGGTGTATCCGGATGTCAAGATCAATGTTGACCAAGGTGGTTCGTCAAAGGGAATTGTGGCGCTCAAGGGTGGACTCTGTGACATGGCATCCGTGGCGCGCGATCTCACGGCGCAAGAAATAGCAGACATCGGCAAAGCCACCAGCAAGCAGGTCTTTGTAGTTCCCATCGCGCGCGGTGCAGCGTGTGTGTATGTCAACGCAGACAATCCGATTGCCGGTATGACCAAGGAACAATGCAATGGCCTGTTCTCGATCACCCACTCAATGACCGAAGCGCCGATTATGCGCTGGAATCAGCTGGATCCAACCTCGCCACTCGGCAATACTTTCCCGCCGCTCTACGTACCACGTGCGACTTCTGGAACGCTGCAACTGTTCATTGAGTGGTGTATGCCCGGCGAGCAGATCACCACCATCGGTCGCTACACCGAACCAGGACCGTCATCGGTGGTGAATGCCTGCTGTGCCTATCCCACAGCAGTTGGTATTTCTGGATTTGCAAATCGTCAGGCGCGCGCTCGGGCAGTACCGCTATCAATCGGAGCCGGTCAGCCGTTTATTGCGCCGACCATCGCCGCGATTTGTGATGGCACCTATCCGCTTGCGCGACCACTCAATCTGGTCTTTGTTGCCACGGATGCGCAACACATTCCAGAGGGGATTCGTGAGTTTCTGCGATTCACGCTTGCAGAGGACGGGCAAGACATGACCGCTATGACAGGGAACATCCCGATGG
>JBILYM010000146.1:0-5770 GCA_044377725.1 Phycisphaerales bacterium | reverse complement strand
TCACTGATGATGCCAACAGCGAGATCCTGATCAAGGGTCCAGTGAATCTCGGTTGCGCCGTCGACACCGATGCGGGGCTGATGGTTCCGGTGATCAAGGATGCAGAGAAGAAGTCACCAGTTGAACTCGCCAACGAGATCAAGCGTCTTGCCGGTGCTTGCAAGGATCGATCCATCAAGCGCGAAGAGTCGATGGGTGGAACATTCACTATCTCCAACGTGGGTAGTTATGGCGGCATGTTTGCTACGCCGATCATTAACTACCCCGAAGTGGCCATCCTTGCCGCTGGGCGCGCCAAAGAGCGCGTCATGGTCAAGGACGGCCGTTTCTACGCCGGCCTTTCCCTGCCACTGTCCCTGAGTTGCGACCACCGCGTGGTGGATGGCGCAGAGGGCGCCCGCTTCCTGAATACAGTGGTTGGGCTGTTAGAGAATCCAGAGAATCTGGTCTGAGTTACTTCATTCGGCTTTGATTTACTGCCGATGAATACGGTCTTGATACCTTCAAACAACACTGAAACCCACTGAATCCGGCCCGGAACAAACCATGAACACCATCGCTACCGAACTCCTCAAGAAGATCGAATCCAAGACCGCCACCGTCGGCATCGTCGGCCTTGGTTACGTTGGATTGCCACTCTCGCACGCTTGCCTCAAGGCAGGCTTCAAAGTGGTTGGCTTCGACATCGACCAGCGCAAGATTGACAGTATCAAGGCTGGCAAGCCGTACATCCATCACCTTGGGCAGGACTTCTTTGACTACATCAAGTCAAACGACGGATTCCTGGGCACCACCAATCCGGTTGATCTTCAGAAGGCCGACGCGATCTTGATTTGCGTGCCAACGCCCCTTGGCCATCACAAGGAACCAGACCTCTCGTTCGTTCTTGACTCAACCAAGCTGGTTGCCAAGGTGCTCCGCAAGGGGCAGTTGGTGGTCCTGGAGAGCACCACCTACCCAGGCACCACGCGCGACGAGATGGGGCCGATTCTTGACGCCACCGGACTGAAGCGCAATGAGGATTACTTCTTGGCGTACAGCCCAGAGCGTGAAGATCCAGGTAACCCAAACTTCTCCGCCTCAGTGATTCCCAAGCTTGTTGGTGGCACCGACGAAGTGTCCGGCAAGTTGGCATACGCGCTGTACAGCCGTGTGGTCAGCAAGGCGCACTTTGTTTCCAGCGCCGAAGTTGCTGAAACAGCCAAACTTCTTGAGAACATCTTCCGCGCAGTAAACATTGCGTTGGTCAATGAAATGAAGACCGTTCTTACGGACATGAATATTGATGTCTGGGAAGTGGTCGCCGCCGCTGGAACCAAGCCCTTCGGATTCATGCCTTTCTATCCAGGCCCAGGCCTTGGTGGCCACTGCATTCCGATCGACCCCTTCTATCTGACGTGGAAGGCAAAGGAAGTTGGTCGTATCACTCGCTTCATTGAACTCGCTGGTGAAATCAACACCGCCATGCCGCACTACGTCATTGAGCGCACCCAGAGTGCGCTGAATGATGACTGCAAGAGCATCAAGGGATCCAAGGTGCTGGTGATCGGTGTGGCGTACAAGAAGAACATTGATGATTCGCGCGAAAGCCCAAGCGCGGAGATCATTGAAATTCTCCGCGACAAGGGCGCCGAGGTCACCTATCACGACCCGCACATTCCTTCGTATCCATCCATGCGTAAGTATCGGATCGATCTGAAGAGCGTTGAGTTGAACGAGGCGAATCTCAAGGCAAGCGACTGTGTGCTCATTCTCACAGACCACGATGCTGTTGACTACACCAACCTTGCCAAGAACGCCAAGTTGGTGGTGGACACCCGTAATGCCATGGCCACCGTTCCTGCCGGTACCGGCAAGGCGCGTGTGGTGAAGGCGTGACGAAAGGCCCGATTGGCTGCTGAAATCCCCCTGTTTTCATGGCGAATCCTCCGCGCAGGGGGATTTCGTCTTGATGGGGGCGGTATGTTTGGACTGATCCCCAAGTCCATGTGGAGCAAGTGGATTGAGGCCGATGCGGACAATCGCATTTGGTTGTCCATGAATTGTGTGCTTCTGGAACGCACCACGCAGAGCGGTGCGGTGGAGCGCATATTGGTGGAGTCCGGCGCTGGTGGGAAGTGGACACCGAAGGAAGAAGCGATCTATCTCTTTGAGCGCGGCGCCGATGGCCGTGTGCGTACTGTGGAACATGCGCTTCAAGAAATTGACGTCGACCCGGCGTCAATCACCCACGTGGTATTGACACATTTGCACTTTGACCACGCGGGTGGGTTGACTCGTTTGAGTGCAAGCGGTGCATTGGAATTGGTGTTTCCAAACGCGCGTGTCCATGTGCAGCGTCAAGAGTGGCTGGATGCCCTTGCAAACAAGAGCACCATGTCGCGCACCTATTTACCTGCCAACTTGGAGCCATTACAGAGTTGCATGGTCCTTCACGATGGCGACGCCGAGGCAATTCCCGGCATACGCGTGCGCGCCGCGCCTGGGCACACGTGGGGCCATCACATGGTTCTTTGGAACGACGGCAAGGGAACGGTGTGTTTCCCGGGCGACACCATGCCCACCATTCATCATGCGCACCCTGCGGCGAGTTTGGGATACGACATGCTTCCGTACCAGACCATGATGACCAAGCGGGCGATGCTGGCGGACGCCGATCGTGAGCATTGGCGGCTGGTACTTGATCACGAATCGGGTGATTGTGTAGTACAGCGCGGGCTATCAATAGGGAACGAGCGGTAGTACCTGCCCTGAATCGCTGCACGCGCGTGGTGATCCCGCCATCACGAAAGAAAGCACAGTCACCGGGGATTTCGTCTTGAACCCGGTATCCTGCTGAGAGCCTGTTCAGCCATGTGGCGAGCAGGGAACGCGCCAGTACAGCGCGCTACACAGCAGTCCCGGAGATTCATATGTCGCGCACATCGCTTCGTCCGCTCATCTTCCTTAACGCCGGGCTGTTGGCCGCGCTTGCAGCGGTGACACTCATGCCATCCGCATCAGCACAACTTCGTCCACGCTCCACCTACACCATGGTGGGCGGAACGGTGAACGGCATCGTTCAGGGTGTTGTCTACATCACAGACGAGACCACCAATGAAGTAGTCGCCATCAGTTGGTATGAGAACACCAAGCGCTTGGTTGGCCTCGGCTATCGCAATATGACCGCCGACGCGGTACAGGCTGCGAAGACGCGCTGATCACCAAGCGCCACCACCAACACTTCCACTACAAGCAACTCACTAAGGACTCACTATGGAACACTCAAACGAAACATCAGCATGCAACACCGCTGGTTGCGCCTGCGACACAAAGCAGCGCACCAAGCAAATGAACATGCCAGTCGCCCTTCTTTGGGCGAGTGCCTTTCTCCTGGCAGCACTCACCATCATTCAAGCAGCCCGCTTGCCGCTGAATGCCGCTTACGCCGGCGCCGCCAACCAAGGTGGACAGGGCATGAGCGTTGTCACACAGAACACGGGTCTTGGGCCTCCGGAGCGCCCGTACGAGGCACTGTGGGTACTTGATGGCCGCGGCGAAATGCTCTTCATCTACTACGTTGAGAACGCAAACGCCGGCGAAAAGGCACTTCTTCTGCGGCAAGCAATTCCAGTGACGGAATTGTTCCGCGTCGCACGAGGTGGTTGATCCGTGATGCGCGGCGTCGACGCCATCATGGCCGCGCGTCGCGCGGAATCGTTCACGAAGCGTTCGATCAAGGCTTCTTCGAAACAGCACGCCCTCCGGTGTGCTGTTTCTATGTTGGACCTCACCACGCTTGAGGGCAAGGACACGCCGGAGAAGGTTCGGGCTCTTTGTCGCAAGGCGATTCAGCCGGTTGACGTTCCTGCCGGCCGCCCCGCACTTGAGTGGCCGGCTCCTCACGTGGCAGCCGTGTGCGTGTACCCCATGCTTGTACCCACCGCCAAGGAGGCGCTCGCTGGTTCTGGCGTCAACGTGGCGGCGGTTGCGACGGGATTTCCAAGCGGCCAGTATCCACTGGATATTCGGCTCCGTGATTGTGTGGATGCCATTGCAGCTGGCGCCGACGAAATTGACATGGTGATTAGTCGGGGACTTTTCCTTGCTGGCCGCTTTGATGAAATCGCCCAAGAGATTCGCGAGACGCGGGCGCGATGTGCCCAACCGCCGAAAGGCAAGCCCGCGCATCTCAAGATCATTCTTGAGACTGGTGAACTGGAGACCCTGGAGAATGTCCGCCGCGCCAGTGACTTGGCGATCGAAGCGGCGTGCTCAGTTCCAGGAATCGCCGCGCCGAAGGATGGCGAGGTGTTCATCAAGACCTCCACCGGCAAGGTGCAGCCAGCAGCGACCATGCCAGTGACGCTGGTGATGCTTGAGGCAATTCGCGATCACTTTCTGGCAACTGGTATTCGCATCGGTATGAAGCCCGCAGGTGGGATTCGTACTGCGAAACAGGCCATTTCATACTTGGTGATGGTGAAAGAGACCCTTGGCGATGAGTGGTTGACACCGCACCTCTTTCGATTTGGGGCAAGCGCATTGGCGAATGACCTAGCGAGGCAGATCCTGCGCATGCAGGGTGGTGGGTACATGGCTGCCTACGACATCACTGAGGCGTGATCGGCGGCGCGCCGTGGCGCTTCTGCCAGAAATCGCGAAGCATGGTTGCAAACTCATCGCCCTCCGCAGCAGCGGCCGAAGCTTCGGCGGCGTGGTGGAAGCGTGTGGCATCGTTCGATCCGTCAAGTTCATTGACCCAACGCTTTGTGGCGCGCATAGCTGCTGGTTCTTTGGACAAGAGCGAGCCAACCAGCGCGCTGCATTCGTGTGCAAGGGATTCTGGGGTGTGAGCGCAATGAGTGGCTAGTCCGGCACGAACGGCCGACCGACCGTTATGGATTGATCCACCCATGGTGATGTGCCGTGCTGAACCAGTGCCCGCGTTCGCCATCAGTGCTGGGAGGGTGACCGCTGGGCTCACTCCAATCCGATGCACGGGATAGCCGAGTTGTGCATCGGGCGAGACAATTACAAAGTCAGCACCGGCAAGCAAGGCACAGCCGCCAGCGAGCGCTGCTCCATGGACTTCACAGACCACTGGGATGGGAAGTGCGCGAAGGGCTTGCACAGTGCGTGATAGTTCCATCACCAGGTCGCGCAGCAGCGCGGCGTCGGCAACGCAAGCGGCCAGATCAAATCCGGCGGAGAACGAATGTCCCTCGCCGCGAATAACTAAGACATCAGCACCAATACGCGAACCGTCGTGTGTGATGAGGCGATCATCAGCAGCGAGCGCGGCAACCATCAGCCGCGCGTTCAGTGCAGAAAACATGGCTGAACTCAGCGCATTTCGCCGACTGGGGTCAGCAAGCGTGATCTCAAATGTTCGGTGATGGCAGGTGCTGCGCGCAAGCATGAAGAATGTTCGGAAAGAAAAATTTGTGTCAAATTTAGAGGAACGGTCCTGAACAGGCTCGCCGGGTCGATCGTAGCAAAGGTGTTGGAACACATCACCGCATGTGTTCCGGCAAAGCACCCTGTAGTCCACACATCAGGGTGGGGCGCATGTCTTGGCAACGTGCCAACGACATGCGCCTTATTGAAATACAGCCCACACGTCACCGTCACACTTGCGGCCATGCGAGTTGGCGGCGGTGTCGTTTAACCCAATCGCCGTCGATGTCGGTCAGGCATGGTCCCGCGTGGCATGGTTCGAAGGTGGAACATAACGGCACCAATCGCCGCACGAGTAGCAATCATCAAGTCGTGTGCAGACATCGGCTTT
>JBILYM010000145.1:0-5840 GCA_044377725.1 Phycisphaerales bacterium | reverse complement strand
AAGGCGTCATCGATGCCGCCGTCTATCCGCCATTTCCATACCTCTTCACCGTGGGACGAACCCTCGGCCATTCGCCCATCCTTCTTGGTGGTCAGGACTGTGCAGCCGAAGCGAGCGGCGCCTTCACCGGGCAAGTGAGTGCCGACATGCTCTGTGACATCGGGTGCCGATCTGTGATTATTGGACACTCTGAACGCCGGCACGGGCTGCAGGAGGGCGACGAATTATTGCACGGGAAACTGGCGATCGCCCTGGAAAGTGGGCTGCAGACCGTCCTGTGCGTGGGTGAAACCCTCTCGCAGCGCGATGACGGCTTGGCCGAAGCGGTGGTAGCGAAGCAATTGCGCGGATGTTTCGGGACGCTGACGGCGGAGACCGCCGATCGCGTGGTGGTGGCGTACGAGCCGGTGTGGGCGATCGGCACCGGCCGGACCGCCACACCCCAAGATGCGCAAGCCATGCACTCATCGATCCGTGGAGTGCTGGCCGACCTGTATGATTCACGATTCGCCGCGCAGACCCGCATCATTTATGGCGGTTCGGTCAACGCAAAGAACGCACGGGCGATCTTCGCGGAACCGGACGTCGATGGGGGGCTGATCGGCGGTGCCAGCCTGAAGGCTGAGGACTTCGCTTCGATCTGCCGCGCCGCGGCGGAGGCATGGTCCGCAGCTGGTGGGCACTGAAGGACTAACCGCTATGGGCGTCGCATTCACGCTCCTCACCATTCTCTTCCTCGTCGTCTCAGTCTGCCTCGTCCTGATCATTCTGGTTCAGCGGCCACAGGGCGGCGGACTGGCGCAGGCATTCGGCGGCGGTGGCGGCGGTACCGACACAGCCTTCGGTGGTCGCACCGGTGATGCATTGACCTACGCCACTGTGACCGCCTTTGGCCTGTACTTGGCCTTGGCGATTGCCCTGAACATCATTGACCTGAAGTTGCAGAAGGGCAGCAAAGAAGAGCAGCCCGCTGCGGAGCAGGCAGCCACCGCGCCAGTTTCCATTCCTGTGACGCCAGTGCCTGCAACAAATCCGGGCACCACTTCGGTAACGGTTCCACTTGCACCTGCAACAACCGTACCGGTTGAGTCAGCGCCTGCTGCACCGGCACCGGCAGCACCCGCTGCTCCGGCACCCGCTGCACCCGCTGCACCAGCACCCGCTGCTCCTTGAAGTCACCCTGAACTGATTCGCGAGGCACCACAGTGATTCGATCGATGACCGGATTCGGCTCTGCCGCACGCGAGCAGGATGGCGCGCGGTGTTCTGTGGAAATTCGCTCCGTCAACAACCGATTCTTCAAGGCGTCCATGCGGTTGCCTTCAGACTTCGAAGCGCTTGAGCCAGATATTGAATCGGTAGTCATGCGTCGACTGACGCGCGGCAGCGTCACCATCACTATTCGTTGGACTGAAATTGCCACCCGCAATGTGGCGCGCATCAATGTGGCGGCGCTGGAGGCCTATGCGGAACAGTTGCGAAACGCTGCTCCGGCGGGCCTTTCGCAGGAAATTCGCATCGCCGACTTACTGTCATTGCCGGGCGTTGTTTCTGATGACCGATCCGCTGCCGTTTCGGAAGCAGCTCGTCCGATGGTGATGAGTCTCTTGTCTGAAGCCTGCGACGCGTTGATGGTGATGCGTGAACGGGAAGGCGACGCGCTCCGTGCTCTGCTGTGCGAATTTGGAGAACAGATTCAAGAGCGCCTGGATGCGGTGCGCCTGCGCGCGCCCGCAGTGGTGGCCAGTTACCAGGATCGGCTCCGGGTGCGGCTGGCCGCTGCGCTGAAGGACCTTGGCTCCACAGTGAGCGACTCCGATGTCATCAAGGAAGTAGCCATCTTTGCGGAACGGTCCGACATCGCTGAAGAAATCGCGCGGCTTGGTGGACACGTTGAACAGTTCCGCTCCATCATTGAGCCAGCAAATCCGCAACCTGCGGGACGGGCGATCGACTTTCTTGCACAGGAAATGTTGCGCGAGGCAAACACCATTGCTTCAAAGAGCGGTGATGTAGAAATCAGTCGCCGTGTGGTGGAGATCAAGACCGCCATCGATCGAATCAAGGAACAGGCACAGAACGCGGAATGAAAGCTCATCAACGTCAGCTCCTCTCTCTTGAGGAGGTGCGTGAAGTTTCTCGGCAGTTTGGCCTGCGCCGTCCGATTGAGGCAGAGCCCATCGGGCGCGGCTCCCGTAACAGTGCCAAGAGCAGTTTGCGAACGCCCGGCGGTCGTTTCATGTTGAAGCGTCGAGCGGCCGACATGGGGGGCGCGGATCGCCTGTCATTTCTGCACGCGTTTCAGTTGCACCTTTCCGATGCCGGCGTTCCCGTGCCGCGTTTGGTGCGCACGCCTATGGGCACTACCTCCGTGGTTGGTCCGTTGGGCACATACGAATTGTTTGAGTGGGTTGATGGTGCGCGGTGGACACAGCGACTTGTGGAAGCGGCGGCCATTGGCGCAGCGCTTGGCAGCATGTTGAAGTCTTCGCGCTCGTTTGTCCCGGGGCCGCATGTGCCGGCGATTTCATATCACCGCGTCGGCACGTTCGAAGGAGCTGCGCCAGCGATCATTGCGGCTGCTATGCGCGCTGACCCGGATACCAACGAAGGTGCACTTCGCACATGCACTGATGCACTGCTTGAGCGCGGCGCGCGGGCTTGTGCGCGGGTGGAGTCAGTGGGGCTTGATGATGTCGATCGGCTGTGTGTGCATGGAGACACGCATCCCGGTAATGCGTTGTTTGACTCAGGCAATGTTCGCGCACTGTTGGACTTTGATAGCGCCCGACTTGATCATCGTGCCTGCGAAGCTGCCAATGCATTGGTCCACTTCGGCAATGATCCCATTGCGGGGCTGCCGCATGAGCGCTGGCGTACGGAACTGGACCTGCAGCGGATGGCGGCCTTGGTCTCAGGAATCGGCCACGGCATGGGGGCAATGCTGCAGCCAAGTGAACGAAAGGCGCTGCCCTGGCTTATGATTGAGTCGTGCACGCTGGAAAGCATTGTGCCGATTGCTCGCACGGGCCGGTTTGCGCATCTCCGCGCGGACGGATTCTTGGCCTTTATCGAACGAAAGACAGCATGGATCGAAGCGAACGCCCAGCTCATCGAATCGCTGTGAAGTGTGGTGCGCTCGCCATGTTGATGGCGGTCGCGTCCGCGCTCGGAAACCAGCAGATTGTTCCGCAAGTGCCTGGGCAAGATCTGCCTCGTGTGCTGCCGCCGATGAAACTGCGTGGCGACTTTCAAGGGATCGCGCTGGGTGGTGGCCGAATTGATCGCGGTGCGACAAGTATCAATGAGGCGCCGCCATGGTCAGCCGCCCGCATGAACGGCGTTGTTGCAGACCCAGCGGTCACTGCCATGGTGCGCGACCTTGGAGCAACGGACTTCGCGCAACGCGATGCAGCTACCACTGCACTCCGTGATGCCAAGGTGCCTGACGAACAGATTTGGATTCACCTGTTGAGCACCCCTGGTGGCCTCTCCTATGAAGCCCATGCGCGGCTTCTTGATATTGGCTACGCGCGCATCAAGGATGCACCACGCGGCGCGTTGGGAATTCAAATGGCGCCTCGGATGGGCGAAAATGATGGGGTGACCGTGACGGCGCTCATTCCCAACATGCCCGCGCAGAAAGTGCTGCGTCCCGGCGATCGCATTGTGGAACTTGATGGCAAGCCGATCCAGGTAAGTACGCAGCTTTCCGCCATCGTGCAGACCAAGCGTCCGGGCGAACGCATTGCATTAGTAGTCATGCGTGGCCAGCGCGATGCCGCTGGACGCGTGGTGGGCGGACCGGACGGCCGACCAGTGGAGACCCGGCATGAATTGGAGATAGAGGTGGGCTCCCGCGCTGATCTTGAGAAGTTTGGTGATGGAGGAATAGACGCGCCCCTCTTCGACTCTGGTCGCAATCAAATGTCACAACTGCTGCTGGAAACGTTCCCAGCTCCGGTGCGAATGATTCGCATGGAGCGAGTTCCGGGTGAATTGATCGCTGTTGATTCGCACCCAGACATCATTCAACTACAGGCGCAATTGGCCCGTCCGGATGGGCTTGGATTGGGTGCAGGCGTGCGTTCGGTGCTCCGCGCGCGGCTTGATTCGTTGGAGGCTTCTGCGCGAGCGCCCGGGCTCACCGACAATGAACGTGCGTGGTTTCAGGCGGTTGCCGAGCGCTATCGCGAATTGATTCCTGACGAAATTCGTCCAGAATCCACCACCGTTCCACAGTCAAAGTCCGCACGCTGAAATAAAAACTCGTTGCGGACCGTAAAGTCAACGCAACGAGCTTCCGGGGGCTTGGATGAACGAACTTTTAAATAGTAACAAGTGCTTGCATCGCGGGCAAATTCAGGCACGCAGGTTCTAGCAATTCATAATTTCGGGTCGCCAGCGAGGGGATTCCGGAAATGACCATCTTGAATTGGAGCAAGGATGTCCAAGATCCGTTGCAGAATCACCGCTGGGGGTCCCACTGCATCAACTTCATGAACGATGCTGGTCGGGTAGTGATTCAAGACAGGTGCGGTTTCGTTTTTGTAGACCTCAAAGCGTCGACGAATGACCTTCTCGTCGGCGTCATCAAGGCGATTCTCTTTCAGGGCGCGCCGCCGCATGCGCATGATCATGGCGTCGACATCACGGCACACCAGATGGATGACATTCAGCACTTCCAGGTAGGGGTCGAGCGCCACGGCCTGCCCGGTACTGCGCGGGATGCCATCAAGTACCAAGAGGTCCTGCTGGGGCTTGTAGATACTCAGGATCGTCTGCGCGTGGATATTTTGCTTCCACATGGCAATGGTTAGTTCGTCCGGCACCAGTTCTCCTCGGGAGCTGCACTCCAGGAACTTCTTGCCGAGCTCACTGGTCATATCAAGCGAGCGGAACACATCGCCGCAGGCCAAGTGGTAGAAGCCGGGGATATGCCCGAGAATCTTGCCTTGCGTTCCCTTACCGACGCCGGGTGCCCCGAAGAGCAGGATGGTCTTGTATCGATCCATATGAACTCAGACTACAGCCCGGGGCAGGGGTATCGGTGCGTGATGCCGGGACAGCGCAGAAATTCGTGGCAAATTCCCGACGGGTTCCCGGGAGTACTTGCGGGCTCGAACCCGATACCCTGCGGACATGACAGCGATCGAGAGCCGTTGGTTGGGGTCTGAAAAAGACCAGTCTGGAAGTCTGTTGGACCGGGTGATGGCCGCTCGTGAATATCCCATGGACCCCCGCGGGCGTGAGCTACTCAATGCCCCGCGTGCCAACCTGTTGCACCAAGCCCGCACGCTTCCGGGTGCTACCGCCGTCGCTGAGCGCTTGGAGTCAGCAGTCCGCGCTGGTCGGCGTGTTGCCATTTACGGGGACTACGACGCAGACGGCATTACTGCCACGGCCATCCTGTGGCGCGTGATCAAGGCCGCCCGTGCCGACGCCAATGTGTGCTTCTACGTTCCGGACCGTATCGATGAAGGCTACGGTCTGAATGACACCGCGTTGGAAACGCTTGCGGCTGATGGAGTGAAGACCGTTGTGACGGTTGACTGTGGAGCCTCAGCAGTTGGTCCATCCCAGCGTGCGCGCGAGCTTGGACTTGAGCTACTCATTACCGATCACCATCATGTCGATCCAGGGTGCGCGGCGGAGGCAATTGCCACGGCGCATCCAGCGTTGCCTGGTCGTGAAACTGCACCGTTTGTGGACTTATGTGGAGCCGCGGTTTCTTTCAAAGTGGCATCTGAATTCGCGCGCTTGTGGTGCGGCGGCGAGAACGTTGCTGCGGTGCTGAAGGACGCACTGATGGCGTGCATTCCATTGGTGGCGGTTGGATC
>JBILYM010000144.1:0-5843 GCA_044377725.1 Phycisphaerales bacterium | reverse complement strand
AGGTGAATGACGCCCTGCTCGCCCGGCTTCCGGCACTGCGTGCGGTTGGGCGCGCGGGGGTGGGTCTGGACAACATTGACGAAGAGGCGTGCGCGCGCCGCGGGGTTCGGGTGTTCAACACGCCGGATGCCAACACGCAAGCCGTGGTTGAGTATGTCACTTGCTTAGTGTGCGACGCGCTGCGGCCACGGTTGTTCCTTGATGCGCCGGTCAGCAAGGCGCGTTGGAATGAGATTCGTGAAGAAGTAGTGGCGCATCGACAGATGAACGAATTGCGCATGGGGATCCTTGGATTCGGCCGCGTGGGTCGACGGGTAGCCGATGTTGCGCGGGCGATTGGGTTTGATGTGGTGTTTCATGATGTACTGAATGTGCAAGAATCTGAACGTCGCGGGGCGCGATCAGTGAGTGCTGCCGAATTGTTTGCCACGAGCGATGTAGTGACGGTGCATATTGATGGACGCGCTTCGAACCGGGAGTTTGTGAATGCGGCGCTGATCAATGCGATGAAGCCGGATGCGTTGTTCATCAATACCAGCCGCGGCTTTGTGGTGGATCACGTGGCGCTTGCGGCGCACTTGCAGCGATGTCCCGGCGCGCAGGCGATCTTGGATGTTCATGAGCCGGAGCCGTTTGACGCGGCCAATCCCCTGCTTGGAATTCCCAACGCCTACTTGGCGCCGCACCTTGCAAGCAGAACCGACGCTGCGATGGAAGCCATGAGCTGGGTGGTGCGTGATGTTTGGGACGCGATCGCACCGTAACACGCGATTGGCGCGCGAACTATCAATACTGGCAACAACGGGTGCGCGAACGCTGCCTTTCCGTGGCGCGGTTTCGTACACTTCCGAGCCACACCGCACTGAGGAGCACACACCATGTTTGAAATCAATTCCATCCAAGCCCGTCAGGTCCTTGATTCCCGCGGAAACCCAACGCTTGAGTGCGAAGTGACCTTGGAAGGCGGATCGTTCGGACGCGCCTTGGTTCCGAGTGGTGCATCCACCGGCGAGCATGAAGCCGTGGAACTGCGCGATGGCGACAAGAAGCAGTGGATGGGTAAAGGCGTTCTGAAGGCGGTCTCCAATGTCAACACGCGCATTGCACCGCTGGTGTTGGGTATGGATGCACGCGATCAGGCCGCGATTGACCATTCGATGATTGAGTTTGACGGCACGTCCACCAAGTCAAAGTTGGGCGCCAACGCGATTCTTGGAATCAGTATTGCAACGGCGCACGCTGCGGCGGCGGCGTGTCGCATGCCGCTGTGGCGCTACCTGGGCGGCGCGGGTGCGCGACGTCTGCCGGCCCCGATGCTCAACATCATTAACGGCGGCAAGCATGCAGACAACAGCATCGACTTCCAAGAGTTCATGATTCAGCCGTTTGGATTCAGTAATTTCCAGGACGCTATGCGCGCCGGCGTTGAGTGCTATCACACGCTGCGCAAGGTGCTGCATGACAAGGGGCTCTCCACTGCCGTTGGCGACGAAGGTGGCTTTGCGCCAAATCTTCCGTCAAATGAGGCTGCTTGTGAAGTGATTGCGGAAGCGGTCAAGAAGGCTGGTTATGACCTTGGTCGGCAGATTGCTATCTGCCTTGACCCCGCTATGAGTGAACTTGCCAATGAGGCGAAGGCTGTGAAGAAGAAGGGCTATCGCTTCTTCAAGAGCGACCCCAAGCGCGTTGCTTCCAGTGATGACATGATTGCCATGTGGGAGAAGTGGTGCAAGAAGTGGCCGATTCGTTCGCTGGAAGATGGATTGGCTGAAGATGATTGGAAGGGCTGGAAGAGTTTGACGCAGTCCCTTGGTAGCACGGTGCAGTTGGTGGGTGACGATTTGTTTGTCACCAATCCGGAGTTCTTGGCGCGCGGGATCAAGGAAGGTTGCGCCAATGCGATTCTGGTGAAGGTGAACCAGATTGGCACGCTCACTGAGACGTTCGACGCCGTGAACATGGCAACGCGTAACGGCTACCGCGTGATCATGTCGCATCGCTCCGGCGAGACGGAAGACACCACGATTGCAGACTTGGCCGTGGCTACGAACTGCGGGCAGATCAAGACTGGTGCGCCGGCGCGGACCGATCGCACTGCGAAGTACAACCAATTGCTGCGCATCGCGGAAGACTTGGGCGAGTGCGCGGTGTTTGGTATCGCGGCGCCGTGAGTGGACTGCGGGTTGCGTGATCGTGGACGCGGGAGCAGCGTTTATGAGTGATGTTTCATGACGGTAACCCCCGCGCGCACGCCTTCCTTCGCTCTTGGACGCTTGGGCGATCTGTGGATTGTCTTAGGAACTGATCGCCCGCTCTATGCAGGCGCGATTGCCGTGCAGGCGCTGGCGGCGACTTTCTCCTACGTGGTGCCGCTGGTTCCGCAGGCTGTCATTGACGGCGTGTTTTCGGCGCCGGGGACACGTATGGGGGCCATGAGCGCGTGGATCATTGAGAAGCTGGGTGGCGCGGAGGTGGTGCGTGCGGATCTCTGGAAGCCGGGCGTGGTAATTGCCGTGGCGGCGGTGGCCGCGGGACTCTTGAATGTGTTGCGCGGATGGATGACTGCGCGTGCCGCGCAACGCAGCGTGCGGCGACTGCGCGAGCGTGTGCATGCGCGGCTGGTGCGTCTACCGGTGCCCTTCTTTGATGCAAATGAAAGCGGCGATCTGCTGCAGCGCGCCACCAGTGATGTGGACACTGTGCAGAATGTGCTTGCCAATCAGATTGCGGAAATGGGGAGAGCGATCCTGCTGTTGCTCATTGCTATACCGCTGATGTTTGCCATTGATTGGCGTATGGGTATTGCCTCCACCGTGTTGGCGATTCCGGTGGTTGCTTTCGCTGGTCTGTACTTCCGCACGGTGAGCGATCGATTCCGTACGAAAGATGAGGCCGAGGGCAGACTGACTGCCAAGGCGCAGGAGAACATTGCAGGTATCCGTGTGGTGCGCGCGTTTGGGCGGCAATCGTTTGAACGCGCGGAGTTCCGTGAGCGGAACGCGGCGCATCGCGATGCTGATATTCGCTTGTTTGACGGACTTTCGCAGTTCTGGGCGTTGAGTGACGTGACGTGTTTGGCGCAGATTCTGCTGGTGTTGGTGGTTGGTCTCACGCTGGTGTCTGGCGGATCGCTTGGCGCGGGCGAGTTCTTCTTCTTCCTGTTTGCCACCAATATGTACATCTGGCCGATTCGGCACCTTGGACGCATGCTTGCGGATCTTGGCAAGGCGGCGGTGGCTATTGAACGGCTGCATGCCATCATGGATCCAGCGGCGGAAGATGCGGGGGATCAGGTGCGGGGTGAGGCGCGTGGTGAGACCGCGGGCGGCGCGTCGCGTTCGGCGAGTGACACCAGTCCGGCACACGCAGCGCTACCGGCTGGCGGCATTCGATTTGAGGGCGTGCGGTTTGCATACCCGCGCGGCAACACGGTGCTTGATGGCGTGGACCTCACCGTCGGCGCAGGCGAGACTGTGGCCATCATGGGCCCAAGCGGATGTGGCAAGTCAACGCTTGCCGCCCTGCTGTTGCGATTCCACGAGCCGACATCGGGGCGCATCACGATCGGCGGGACGGACATTCGATCGCTGGACCGTTCGTTACTCCGCTCGCGCATTGCAAGCGTATTACAGCCGCCGTTTCTGTACTCACGATCGATCCGGGAGAACGTGGCGATTGTGCGGCCAGAGCTGCCGGTGGCGGCGATTGCAGAAGCCGCAGATTCCGCAGCAATTCATGACTCTGTCCTGCGGTTCCAGCGCGGCTGGGAAACCGTGATCGGTGAGCGCGGCATCACTCTTTCCGGCGGGCAACGGCAGCGGCTTGCCATTGCGCGCGCCCTGGTGCGCGACGCGGACATTCTGCTGCTGGATGACGCGTTGAGCGCCGTTGATGGCGAGACCGAGCGCCGCATTCTGAACGCCATGCGCGCCCGACGCGGTCGGGTGCCAACCATTGTCATTGCACATCGGCTTTCGACCCTTGCAGAAGCCGATCGCATTGTGGTGATGGAACATGGCCGGGTGACGGATCATGGAACGCACGCAGAACTGATCGCGCGCGATGGTTTGTACAAGCGGCTTTGGTCTATTCAAGCAGAGCTTGAAGATGAAGAACGCGACGCGGTCGCTGCTAGCGGGGAGGCTCCGCGATGAATGAGATTCATGACGATCTGGATGCACCGGCACCGGGATCGATCTCATTGGGTTTATGGAAGCGGATCATTGGCACTGCGTTGCAAGATCGACGTTCCGCGGTGCAATTGGTTGGCGGCGGTATTGGTATCGCCGCCATTGAATCGGCGCGGCCACTGTTGAACGCTGCCATGATTGATGAGGCGATCGCGCATGGAATGGGCGAGCGGTTCATGTGGCTGGCGGGCGCGTGGGCAGTGCTGGCGTTGTGCTTCGGCGCAGGCGTGTTCCTGTTCATCCGCGCGGCGGGTCGCATCAGCGCCGGGCTGGCATTTACGCTGCGCGAGCGAGCGTTCGCACGGCTGCAAGAGCTGCAGTTTGGCTATTTCGATCGCCGCCCGACGGGCTGGCTGGTCTCGCGGGTCACTTCTGACTGCGGCAAGGTGAGCGGCATTGCGCCGTGGGTGATCCTGGACACGTTCTGGGCAACCACCATTGTGAGCGGAAGTGCCGCGTGCATGCTGTGGCTCGATTGGCGCGTGGCAGTGTGGATGATTCTCTTGCTCCCTGTGCTGGCGGCGCTGGCGGTGCTCTTTCAATCGCGACTCCTGAAGAGTTCACGGCTTGTGCGGCGGAGTAATTCACGTATCACGGCCTTTCTTTCGGAAGGCATTGCAGGCGTGCGCACCACCAAGAGTCTGGCGCGCGAAGGTGCTGCGGATGACGAATTTGTGGTGTTGACGACGGAAATGGAAGTGCATTCCATGCGCAATTCATTCCAATCCGCCGTGTTCGTACCGGTAGTGACCAGTGCGTCGTTCCTTGGTGTGGCGATCGCCCTGTGGCGCGGCGGGCTGCGCGTCGAGACGGGCGAGATGTCACCGGGAACCCTAGTTGCCTTGATGCAGTACGCCCTGCTCTTCACGTGGCCGATCATTGATGTTTCGCAGCGCGTGGTGGACTTGCTTTCCGCGCAGGCTGCCGCAGAGCGAGTGCAGTCACTCATTGACACGGTGCCAACGATTCATGATTCGGAGGCGGTGCGTGCGCAGACTGAGGATTTCAGTGCGGCGCGCATCACCCGCATCACCTTTGAGAATGTCAGCTTTGAATATGTGGCAGGCGAGCCGGTATTGAGTGATTTCAGCCTGGAAGCCCGGGTTGGCGACACCATTGCGTTCGTCGGTCCAACGGGTGCAGGAAAGTCCACGGTGGTGAACCTGGCCGCGCGCTTCTATGAGCCAACCGCGGGCCGGATTCTGCTTGACGGCGTGGACATGCGCGAGCGGCCGCTTGCATGGCATCAAGGGAGGTTCGGCGTGGTGCCGCAATCGCCGTGGCTTCGGAATACTTCCATCTTGGAGAACATTCGCTACGGACGCCTGGATGCCACTGACGAAGAAGTGAAGGCTGCGGCTGCTGCGGTGGGCGCGGACTCGTTTGTTGATGGCCTTGAGGGCGGCTGGGGATTTGTAGCGGGCGAAGCGGGTGAGCGGCTCAGCCTTGGGCAGCGGCAACTCATTGCCTTGGCGCGCGCGTTTCTCAAGGATCCGGATGTCTTTATCTTGGACGAGGCAACGTCCAGCGTGGACAGTGAAACGGAACGCACTATTCAGCGTGCGGTGGATCGCGTACTGGCGCACCGGATTTCATTTGTAATTGCACATCGGCTCAGCACCATTCGCCGCGCCACGCGGATTGTGATGGTTG
>JBILYM010000143.1:0-5909 GCA_044377725.1 Phycisphaerales bacterium | reverse complement strand
CCACCCCCGCGCGCCCAACCGCACGCAGTGCCGGAAGCCGGGCGAGCAGGGCGTCATTCACCTGCGTATAGGTTCGAACCACCAACGCCACGGCGCGGGGGGCGGCCGCCGCGAAGGCTGCGGATTCTGCATCGCCCACCACCACCTCAGCCCGCTCGGCGAGCCACGTGGCGGCCGTCGGGGACAGGTGTTCGGTCTGGATGACGGTCATGCGGGCGCTCATGGCGGGAAGGATAGGACAAACACCCCGATAAGCCCGAGAACTTACAAACTTTGCGAACTTTCATGTTGCAGCGCGTCGTAGTGGGAAGCAATACTTGTCCTATAGCCAATGGGGTTTGGGCGACTGGCTCTTGAAGACCCCACGCTGGCATGCTTCCACAGACGATTCGAAACAACACCACATGCGAATCACACCACGCGCCGTCGCTCTCCTCACCGCCGTATCCATGGTGACACCTCTGTCTGCTTGGGCAGACGAGATTGGCCGCGATGAATTGGTCGCTCGCTTGGGCGCGGCCACTCCCACTGGTGCCAATGTCGGCATCGGTCAGGTGGAGGCATCGGAGTCCGTAGGTAACTTTGGTCCAAATCGGCTGCTTGCGGAGTTTGCTGGCAAGTCGTTCATTGATATGAGCGGTGCGTCCGGCACGAGTAACCACGCAACAACTGTTGGTCAGAGTGCCTACGGAACGGCAACCAGTATTGCTCCAGGCGTTTCAAATATTTGGGTGTATGAAGCTGGTTCATTTGCGCAAACCGCCAACCTGAATTTTGGAAACTCCATACAGGCACCAATGGTTGCTCCAAGCAGCCCGGTACCGCTTCGAATCTTTAACCACAGTTGGATTGGTTCGTTTGGCAATGTGGCCTTTGACAACGAAGTGCTGCGCCGTGCGGATTACGCCATGAACCGTGATGGAACGCTGTTCATCTGCGGCGAGAACAACGGTGCTGGCAGTGTGATGAATTCACTGATGTCCTGCGGTTACAACGGTATCGCCGTGGGTCTGACCTCCGGTGGACACAGTGCCGGTGATGTGGCTACCGGTGTCGATGGAGCTGGTCGGATGAAGCCGGAGTTAGTTGCGCCCGGTCAATTCACCAGTTTCAGTACCCCGGTCGTTTCTGCTGCCGCTGCATTGATGTACGAAACAACAAGCGTTGCTCCGTACAACGTCAACACCACGCGACGCAAGGGAGTCACCATCAAAAGCGCTCTAATGTGTGGCGCCACGCATAACGCTAGCTGGCAGAATCAGACTCCAACCACCGGCTCCAACCGGGGCGTAACCCTCAAGCCGCTCGACCCAGTCTTTGGTGCTGGAATAGTCAATGTCGATCGTGCCCATCGAATTCTCACTGCGAACGAAGCAGCCCCGTCCGCTACTGCGGCGGGTGCGGCCACTGCCACGGCGCAGCCGCTGGTGTCGTGGGACTATGACGTCTACGTTGCTGCGATGCAGCGCCACTACCGGATCGATCTTCCAGCTGCAGCCGATTTCTCGGCCCTCATCACTTGGAACCGCGCTCCAACAACGCAATGGACCTCGGGCTCTGCCCCGGCAGTGGTGAACCTGCGGCTTGAACTCAAGAAGATCGTTGATGGCGTACCAGTAGCAATCACTGGTGATGCCGGCGTTGGTGTCTTTGCCAGCGGAAATGTCCTCAGTGCAAGTGCGGTCGACAACCTAGAGCATCTGTACATCCGAGGACTTGCTGCTGGTAGTTACGTCCTGAGCGTGACCCGTGACGATGCGTTGACCAGCGTCGCGGCCTCTGCATTGACATGGTTTGTTGATCTTCCAACTGTCTTTGGTGATATTGATGGCAATGGAGTGGTCAACGGTGCTGACTTGGGTCAGCTACTCGGTGCGTGGGGCACCGCGGGCCCTGGCGATCTGAATGGTGATGGCATCGTGAACGGCCCCGATCTGGGTGCGCTCCTTGGCGCTTGGAGCTGAGCGGTCAACACTTCATCGCCACACCACTAGACTCCGTCACGGATGCGGACCTCATGGCGTCAAACCTTCCTCTTGGTTGCAATCGTCGCGGTCCTTGGCGTTGGGCTGATCTATCCAATTCTGCTCACCGTTGGCGGAGCATTCCGCACCGATGACGGCGGGTTCACGCTTCGCCACATCGCATCGGTCTTTGAGGATCCCGCCACGCGACGCGGCTTACTCAATGCCACGCTGATCGCAGCCATCACCACCACCATGGCCATCATGATGGCGCTTCCGCTGGCAGTGGTAGGTGCGCGGTACACGTTTCCCGGCAAGACACTTCTTGGCGGACTTCTGCTTCTGCCGCTCGTACTGCCACCCTTCGTGGGCGCCATCGGTGTTCGTCACCTCTTGGGGCGCGCGGGCGCGCTGAACGCCGCATTCGGCCTCGATGTTGACTGGCTGGGAAACGGCGGCATCTGGGCGATCGCCGTGATGGAAGCCATCAGCCTGTTCCCGATCCTCTACCTCAATATCGTTGCATCGCTCGCCAATCTTGATCCCACGCTTGATGAGGCGGGCGAATGCATGGGCGCCGGCCCGTGGACTCGATTCTGGCGGATCACGCTGCCCTTAGTGCGCCCGGGCATCTTTGCCGGTGCCACCATCGTCTTCATCTGGAGTTTCACCGAGCTCGGCACGCCGCTGATGTTTGAGTACTACGACGTCACCAGCGTGCAGATCTTTAACGGCATCAAAGAAGTGGAGGCAAGCAGTCGCCCCTACGCGTTGGTGGTGGTGATGCTGATCTTCAGTATTGGCTTCTACCTCCTTGGCAAATTCACGCTGGGTCGATCATCGTTCGCCATGCAGTCCAAGGCGTCCATCAGCCGCCAAGAGATCCGTCTGACCGGTATCCGCGCATGCGCAGCCATCGCACTCTTTGCTGGCACCGCGCTCTTTGCAGCGATGCCCGCTATCGGCGTCATCATCGCAAGCTTGGCGGTACCCGGGCAGTGGTACGAATCCGTCCTGCCGCGCGCATTCACTACCGATCACTATGTGCAAGCCCTGACGCATCCGCTCTCCGCCGGCAGCATCCGAAATTCGCTCCTCTTGGCTTCGATCGCCGTGGTGTGTGCATTGGTGGTCGGCTTTGCGTCCGCGCGGCTCTTGGTGCGCGCCAACCTGCGTGCTGCGTGGCTGCTTGATGCGCTGGTGATGCTGCCGCTTGCAGTGCCTGGGTTGGTGCTGGCGTTCGGATACGTTGCGGTCAGCCTGCAGTGGCCGTTCGGCGGTCCGGACGCGCCGCTTGGCGCCTTTGCAAGCATCATCGGCGCCACGCCCAACCCGTATCCGTTCTTGGTGGTGGCATATGCGGTGCGGCGCATGCCGTACATCGTGCGCAGTGCGGTGGCGGGGCTGCAGCAGACGAGCGCGGAGTTTGAAGACGCGGGGCAGGTGGCTGGCGCGTCCAAGTGGCGCGTGCAGCGAACCATTGTGATTCCATTGATCGCCGCCAACCTGATCGCGGGCGCGCTGCTGGCGTTCAGCTTCAGCATGCTGGAGGTGAGCGACAGTTTGCTGCTCGCGCAGCGCGAGGCGGACTACCCGGTCACCAAGGCCATCTACGCATTGTTTGAGCGGTTGGGCGACGGGCCAGGGATCGCCAGTGCGCTGGGGGTGTGGGCAATGGCTCTCTTGGCGATCACGCTGCTTGGCGCAAGTGCCTTGATTGGGAAGCGCATGGGGGCGATCTTCCGGGCTTAGCGCAGTCTGTTAAATAGGTGCCGTTCACCCCTGTCCCCATTTTCGGGGCGCGGTTGAAGTGAGTTGAGTCGTTCAACCGCCCCCTCCGTTGCGCGCGGGACCCTCGGACGCGGACGGCTGCGCTCCACAAGGTTCCGCTTAGCCTCGGGCGAATCTGTTCGTCCGGTTGGCACCCACTACTCGCACGTCCAACTGCCGGACTTCTCAGTTTCACACGCCGCTTACCGAGGATCCCGTGCTCACTGCGGGGGCTCGAACACGGAAGGCGCTTCGAAGCCATGATCTGGAACCCGATCCCTGGCTGCACTCGCCGAAGAGGACAGGGCCGCGCTCAGCGGCCGTCCTCGTAAGGCGAATGCGGGCCAGTACATCGGCGTGATGCCTCAACGCGATTTCACTCAGCGCCGACCGCGGCTCCCGCCACGCGGGGCTGTCGCACCGCTCGGCGCGGCAGGCCTCATCGGCGCCCGTCGCCGCAAGGCCTGACATCACTCCGCACTCCACGCTGGCCCCGGCCAGCGTCCACACTCCACGCCCCCAAGCGCTCACGCGTCTGGGGGCGTGTGTGCATTGGCGCATCACTCCTGGCGCCCGCGGGGCATTGCCAACGCAGCGCGCAGCAGCACAGAAACCCCATATATGGTTCTTTTTGGCTATTCCGTTTGCCTATGACGCCATTTATGGATATATTTGGCTATCTGTATGGCCATACTCCCGTCCAAGCCTCCGGAGTTCTCGCCTCGCATGGTGCGCCTCCTCGCACGCATTGAGGAGTTCCGCGGCGCCTGGCGCGCCACTGGATCGCTGCCGCCCGAACGGCTCACCACGCTGCGTCGCATCGCCACGATCGAGAGCGTCGGTTCGTCCACGCGCATCGAGGGCAGTGCGCTCCGTGATGACGAAGTGGAATCGCTGCTACGCGGAATCGGTGTTCGCCGCTTCGCGACGCGCGATGAGCAAGAGGTCGCGGGCTACGCAGAGGTTGTGGATCTTGTCATCCACGCGCATGAATCGATTCCGCTGACGGAGAATCACATCAGGCAACTCCATCGTGATCTTCTGCGCCACAGCGAGAAGGACGAGCGCCATCGCGGCACCTACAAGTCTGCTTCGAATGATGTCGTCGCGTTCGACGAACATGGCCAGCAGATCGGTGTGGTGTTCGCAACCGCCACTCCATTCGAGACGCCGCGGCTCATGGCCGAACTCCTCCATTGGACGAACGCCACGCTCGACGACCCGGACACGCATCCGCTCGTGGCGGTCGGCGTGTTCACGGTGGTATACCTCGCTATCCATCCGTTCCAGGATGGAAACGGCCGGCTCTCGCGCATCCTGACCACGTTGCTACTTCTGCGAAGCGGTTACACCTTCGTTCCGTACAGTTCCCTTGAAGCGGTGATCGAGCGCACGAAGACCGACTATTACCTCGCGTTGCGCCGCACCCAATCCACGCTTCGCACGCCGAGCCAAGACTGGCAACCCTGGCTTGAGTACTTCCTGGGCGCCATGGCCGAGCAGGTGGCCCAACTCGAGCAGCGCCTCGCACGCGAAGACCGCGCGCTGGGCGTGCTACCGCCGCTTTCCGAGATGATTCTCCAGTGCGCGCGCGAGCGCGGGCGCCTAACGATGGGCGAGGCAATTCGCCTGACTGCCGCGAAACGACCAACACTGAAGTTGCACTTCGCCAAGCTTGTCGAACGAGGAAAGCTCGTCCGCCACGGCGTGGGCAAGGGCACTTGGTACGCGCCAGCCGTTGCCCTGGCCGGTGACGCCTGAGGGCCTGCCCAGCGGGCTTTCCGTCACGACTTTAAGAGCCTCGGCCGGCGTCCACGCTCCACGCCCCCAAGCGCACCCGCGTCGGGGGGCGTGTGTGCGTTGGCAGGTTGGGTGCGGATTTGTCCTCTCCGGCGAGTCCGCTAAGAAAGATTTTTCCGCCGTAGCGCACTCAGAACGGCGTTTTTTTACTCCAGAGAAAATCTTCGAACATTCATGATGGGTGTGGGGCATAGATCTCGTTCTCTTCTGTGGAGAATGACATCACACGCAGGTGGAGCCTGCAAGTGATGAACCAAATCCAAAGACGTTTGCCCTCGATGGGGCAACCGTGTGCAACATCCGCGCCGACGGTTTCGGCGATTTCACGTCTACACGGGAGTGTGGACCAAACGGGCGAGAGCCCAGCGTAGGGAT
>JBILYM010000142.1:0-5916 GCA_044377725.1 Phycisphaerales bacterium | reverse complement strand
GGTTTTGGGCATCTCTGAGTTTCCCGTTCAGAGGCGCCCGCATTGTCTGCTTGCTGGTCGGTTTCCCGTCGACCATCAAGCGGTTTGTCCTGCAGGTCGGTTTCCCGTCGACCTTCAAGACTGTTTGCTCTGGCGGCCGGTTTCCCGTCGGCTGTCAGAACTGTTCCTTCATAGATAAGAACGAAATCGGTGGTCTGCAACCATCATGCCTATGAGAAATTTCTTTCATATTTGTTTCGACCCCCGATTCTGGGCTAGCAGGGGCATGCGCAACAGCCGTAGCGGCCTAAAAACGGAGTAGGCCTCGATTCCTCGAGGCCACACTCCAGATGCCTGCGTTGGTGAGCTCGGTTTCCCGTCGAGCCCGCCATCAGGCGGTTTGGGCATCTCTGAGTTTCCCGTTCAGAGGCGCCCGCATTGTCTGCTCGTTGGTCGGTTTCCCGTCGACCATCAAGCGGTTTGTCCTGCAGGTCGGTTTCCCGTCGACCTTCAAGACTGTTTGTTCTGTCGGCCGGTTTCCCGTCGGCTGTCAGAACTGTCTCCGTCACTTCTATTAACGGAAACTACGAGCGTCAGCCATCACAGTTCTTCAATATTTCTGCAAATTGCTTTGCTGACGCAAAAAAGGTGGCTTTGGGGCGTCCCTGAGCCCCTAGAGGTACCCTCGGCGCCCATGGCCCCCTCCCAGCCCCCAGAAGTCGTCCTTGAGAACCTCTCCAAGTCCTTTGGCGGCAAGGTGGTCCTGGCGGGCATCGATTTGACCATTCGCAGTGGGGAGCTGGTGGCGATTGTGGGTGGTTCTGGGTGCGGCAAGACCGTGCTCCTGAAGTTGATCATGGCGCACTACCCGCCCGACTCCGGGCGGGTCTTGGTGGCAGACCATGAATCGGACCCAGACAGCTCGGGGGTCGCCCCGCTGCGGGACATGTCCACCTTGGACGAAGCGCAGCTGGACCGAATCCGCATCCACTGGGCGATCGTCTTCCAACGGAATGCATTGGTCACCGGCGATGTGTTCCAGAATCTGGCCGTACTGCCGCGTGAAGTGAAGGGCATGACCAACGAAGAAATCCTGCCCCTTGCGGAGAAGGCGCTGGTGGAGGTGGGGCTTGATCCGGCGCTGGTGATGCATCGTGATCGCGAAGACCTCTCGGGTGGAATGGCCAAGCGCGTTGCCGTTGCACGTGCGATCGTCATGGATCCCGTCATCGTGATGTACGACGAACCGACCGCGGGGCTTGACCCCGAGATGTCCGCGCAGATCGATGAATTGATTGGCGCAACGCACCGCGCGCAGCCCGCCTTTGCTGCCACTCGTGCCGGGATCAAGCGAACCAGCATCGTGGTGACGCACGACACCGAGCTGCTGCGTCGGCTTCGACCGCGCATCGTCATGCTGTTTGGCGGCAAGGTCTCCTTTGATGGAACCTTTGACGAGTTTGTTGCCAGCGACGATCCGCACATTCGCCCCTACCGAGCGCAGATGGGGCTGCTTCACAACGGCGAGAATAAGTAGGCTTCGTCATTATGAAGGACAAGTCCGACATCGTGCGAGATTGGCTGCCGCGCTACACGGGTCGCAAGCTGGAGGACTTTGGCCAGTACGTCCTGCTTGTCAACTTTGCCAACTATGTGGAGTTGTTTGCAGAGCGCTTCGGGGTAGAGGTGTGCGGGCGTGATCGCCCGATGCTGACTGCGACCGCAGAGAACATCACCATCCTGAGTTTCGGCATGGGTTCCGCCATGGCGGCCACCACTATGGATCTGCTCTCTGCTATCGCTCCGAAGGCGGTGCTGTTCTTAGGGAAGTGCGGCGGCCTGAAGAAGACCAAGGTCGGCGATTTTGTTCTGCCGATCGCCGCCATTCGTGGCGAAGGAACCAGCGACGAATACATGCCACCGGAAGTGCCGGCATTGCCAAGCTTCCGACTGCAGCGCGCGGTGAGTGCGTCCATCATCAAGCACAACCGTGATTACTTCACTGGCACCGTCTACACCACCAACCGCCGCGTGTGGGAACACGACGTGCGTTTCCGCGAGAAACTCCTCTTGATGAAAGCGGAGGGCATCGACATGGAAACGGCCACCATCTTCTTGGTTGGCTTTGCGAACGGCATTCCCAAGGGCGCACTGTTGCTGGTGTCTGACAACCCCATGACCCCTGAGGGCGTGAAGACCAGCGAGAGCGATCGTGAGGTCACGGATCGATTCGTGCAGTTGCATCTGGACATTGGCCTTGACGCGCTGCGCGACCTGCGCGACAAGGGCGAGAGCGTCAAGCATTTGCGCTTTGAGTGACTGATCTGCGGTGCAAACACAACCCCCCTGAAGTGCACTTGGCACCTCAGGGGGAATTGACTTCCACGGCGTCCCCACACATGGAATTGCTTGTCGATTCGGCGAAGCCCGTACCCCCGGGAGTTGCCTATCGCAGACCACACCATACATGAACACACTTGTTAATCAAACAACTTGGTGCAAGTTATGAAATAAATCTCGCCCAAATGTAGTTCAGCGCTATTTGTTTGAAGTGAGACACGATCACCGACCCGCTGGAGCCGTTGGGGAGCCCGCAGCGCTCGGCTGATAGGCAATCCGCGTGAAGCCCGCGTCCCGGCACGCCTGCAGTGCGGACGCTGCGCCCTCAACGGTGACGTCATCAGCAACCCGCACCACCACTCCGGGCTCCTTGGGGAGCGAACGAATGGCATCACGGAGGGCATCGCGCCCGGCGAAGGTCCGTGTTCCTATGCGGTAGGTGGTGCTGCCGTTGACCATCGTCACGTCCACCACTTGCGGCGTGAATCCTCCGCTGTCGCCGGCCGTGGCGCGCCCGCTACCCAGCGTGGCGGCCAGTTCCCGTTCCTCTGCCTCCATGCTTCCGGCAAGCAGGAAGTACATGAGGAGGAACAGGATCACATCAATCAGCGCGATCAGTGGAAGGCGCATCTCTGAGAGTTCCAGCAGTCCGGTGCGGCCGCGTGAGGTCATGCGCATCAGGAACCCTCCGGCGCAACGGCCAGCGACCAGTTCGCGATCTTTGCTTTCGCCAATCGTTCCGCCAAGCGATTGAGTGACGCAGCACCCGCCGCGCGATCAGCGCGCACCACAATTCCACTGTGTCGCGTTCCGGTGCTGCCTTGAGCAGCGGCGATTCGTGTGGCAAGCGCGTCCAGTGAAACGCTCTCGCCAAGAATGGAATAGTTTCCGGCGCGATCGACATCAATCACCAGCTTTGCAGAAGCAGATTCGCTTGGTGGTGCCGCGCCCTCTTGGTGAGGCAGATCCACTGGCCGCAACTCGCTGGTTGCAAACTGTGATGACAGCATGAAGAAGATGATGAGCAGCAGGATCACATCGATCATCGGTGTGAGATCAAACGATGCATCGGATCCATCTGCGCCGCCGGCCATCAGTTGCCCTGTGCTGGCGTGTTGCGTGGCGCTGGCGCACCTGGAATGGTGCCGGCGCCGGGATTTGCTGCCGCTGGACGTGGAGCTTGTGCGCGCGCAGCCGAAAGTGCAGCCGCCAGTTCCTCAGCCATCGGTTCAAGATCATCGGCCGCTACGTCAGTAGCAAGTCGGTCAATGCGTTGACGAAAGAGTGCAAACGCCACCGTGCACGGCACTGCTACCACCAGTCCCTGCGCGGTATTCACAAGTGCCAGCGACATGAACCGTGCCAACTCAGTGGAGCGTGCTGCACCCTGCAAGGAGCCAATCGCATTGAAGGCGCCGATCATTCCGATCACGGTCCCCAGGAGTCCAAGCATGGGTCCCACGGCTGCTAACACACCAAGTCCGTTGTTGAGGCGATGCAGTTGCGCAGTGGCTACTTGGCCGGCTTCTTCCACCGCAGAGCGAGCTTCAAAGGCGCCCATCGGATTTCCGGTGCAACGCCGAATGGCGCTCGCCATCACCACCGCAACGAATGAATGGGACGAATCACCGGTGCACGCACGCGTGGCGCCAGCAACATCGCCAGCACGGAGCGCCGTTGAAATGGCAGTGACTACGGCCGGCGGTGCCAACTGCCCACGACGAAGCGAAAGCAAGTTGCGAACAATGAGCGCTAGTGCCAGCACTGACAACGCGATGAGCACGTAGCCCAGTGCGCCGCCCGCGCGCACGTACTCAAACAAACTCATCGACGTGCCTTCTTCGGCAAGCGTTACAGACAACGGCATGAGCACACTGTTTGCATTCATTGGAGACGCAGGGTAGTCGCGCGCTGATAAGAAAGCCGCCCCGACGGGTGAGCCCGTCGGGGCGGCGCAGGTTTCATGGAATGAGTGGCAGCAACCGGTTTACGGGCAGGGGCCCCAAGCTGCAAGCAGGATGGCGAGGTCGGCGCCGTTGGTGGTGCCATCGCCATTGAGGTCCGTGGTGACAGCTCCGCCCCAGCCTCCGAGCAGCACCGCCAAATCATCTCCGCCGACTGAGCCGTTGCCGGTCATGTCAGCTGGGCAATTCACCACCGCCGACAAGGTCAGCGTGGCGGTCCCGGACGTGCCGGCTACGGCGCTACCAACGCGGACATACCACGTACTGCCAGCGCTCGCGCTCCATGCCGCAGAGCTGGTGCCGTTTGTGCATGCGGCGCTGTTGTCGCTGCAGGCTGCCACGGCGGTGGTGGCGGTTGGGCAGGCGGATCCAGAATAAATAGCGATACGAGTGTCGAACGTTGCCGCATTGCAGGTGCTGGCAGTCATGCCACCATTGATCGGTGCCGTGAAGCGGTACCAGAGGTCCTTGGTGATGGTGACGCCGGCGCCCTCATCGCATGATGCGGGTAGTGCCGGAGCAGCATCAGTTGCCAAGGTGTTGGTGAACACAAACGCTCCCACCCCAACCGCGCTAGCGCTGGCGCAGCTGTCGTTCGCTGGAGCCGGGGTGGATGTGCTGAACGTGAACGAATACTCGTTGCGTGTGTCGGTGGCCAGATACACGCGCATGTACACCGTATTGGAAGCGCTGGAGTTCAGGAAAGTGAACGACTCATTGTTGGTGTTGGCAGCGCGCTCCAGGGCAACGGTGCCCCCGCAGGCGGTGAACAACTGAACATCGATGTCACCGTTTGCATGCGTGAAGGTCATGTTCATGGTCAACGTTGCGCCAGCATTCACAGGCAATGCGTACCAGTCTTCGTCGAGTCGCTTGACCACCAGGGTGCTGTACGTACCAGGCACAACAGCCTTAGCGTTGGCGCAGGCGTCGTTGGGCTCTTGCGTGTCATCGGTGCCTGCAGCAAGCCGGGTGGCGAAGTTGCTGCTCGCCGTATTCACCGCCAAGTCCCAACGGCCGTAACCGTCATCGGCCGCGGTGTTTGAGCACCCGCTACCACCGCAGGTGAGCACGCCGAACATCTTGTGGTCGCTGTTAGTAAAGATGGCAGAACCCGATGAGCCGCCCTCAGTGATGCCTTGGTTCCACGAAAGCGAGTTCCAGTTGCCGCCCGGTGATCCGCAAGGGAATGTTCCCGAGTTCTTCACGCCAAAGGAAATCGCTTGCGGTGTTCCACTCGGGTGGTGAATGCCGGTGCATGCAGAGTTCACCGCTGGGTTTGTGGTCGACCAGCCATCCCAGAAGCAGCCGGCTGGAAGGGCGCCCCTCACCAGAAGCAGCGTGCAATCGCTTGCAAAGTACGTTGCTGACAAATCTGAACCCGAGACCAATGTTCCCGGGGAGTTTGTGCCCGTGCAGGGTGATCGATTGAAGAAGTAGAACACGCAACTGTTCGCTTCAGCGGTTGTGCTGATGCAGTGGTTTGCGGTGGCGAGATAGGGGGTTTCATCAGCGGCCGTGGTAGCCACCAGCTGTCCCGAACAAAGGGCACTACCGCCACCCGCGGTGAACACCATGCGGGCAGCAGCGTTCGATTCGTTGAGCCATGCTGCATAGCACGCGGGATTAAGCG
>JBILYM010000141.1:0-5951 GCA_044377725.1 Phycisphaerales bacterium | reverse complement strand
GAGAGGCGATGACTCGTCTCAATACTGCCGCTGCCACAGATCCGACCGGGCCCAAGCCGACGATCAACATTAAGCAAGCCTCCAGTGCCCTCGGATACACGCGGTTCCTGCTTATCGATACTGCGGGCATCATTCGTTTGTCCGTCGACCCAACATTCACGGTGGACTCTTCAATTCTTACTGGCGAACTCGCCACCTCCGAACTGACCGCCGGTTTCGACCGCGCACGCACGCTGTTGCAATCGGAAATCACAGCCTTTCAAACCTACGGCTCATCGCGCGAGCCGATCATGTTTATCACCAGCCCCATCATCAGTGAGGGGCGCGTCATTGGTGTTGCGGCAGGCGGGTTTGGCCCGGCGAAAATCTGGCGCATGCTCGCGGATG
Organism: Phycisphaerales bacterium; assembly: GCA_044377725.1. Lineage (GTDB taxonomy): Bacteria > Planctomycetota > Phycisphaerae > Phycisphaerales > SM1A02 > UBA966. Next base: position 5,564 of record JBILYM010000141.1, on the reverse strand, counting down.
TCACTGGTCTCGGCGAAACTGGCGACATCGTGACCGTTCAACGCGACGCGGCGGGTGTGACCGCCACTTCCCCCACCCGTACTGACCCCGATGCTGCGTTCAAGTTCCGCCTCGCTACCGGGAGCGTGGGCGAGATCACCGCTCGAAATGCCGCGAGCGGAAGCCGCGGATACGGCACCGTGACCGACGGCCGCGGCGTTGAAGTGTGTGCCGCTTGGTGCTACCTGCCGAGTTACCGCTGGGGCATGTTGGTGAAGCAGGATGCGAGCGAAGCCTTCGCGTTGCTCAACTTTCAACGAAATCTCATCGTCTCGCTCACCATTGCCTTGGGCATCGGCGTGGTCGTCATGGCACTCTTCGTGGCACGCTCAATTTCTACGCCCATTCGCGCGGCGGTAACCGTTGCTCGGCAAGTAGCCGGCGGCGACCTCCGTGCCGAGATGGGCACTATTTCTGAGGATGAAACCGGAGCGTTGCTCGATGCCATCCACACAATGACCACCGACCTACGTGCACTGATTGGCCGGATTCAGGAGTCGACTGCCACGCTTGACGCCACCGCCACGGTGATGCAATCAACCGGTGCAGAGCAGAAGCAGGTGATCGAGGATCACGGAGCCGCTACCGCCGAAGCATGCGCCGCTGTCCACGAGATCTCCACCACCAGCCAGGAATTGTTGCGCACCATGAATGAGGTCAACGAAATGGCCTCACACACGGGCCATCGTGCCGAAGAGGGTCGAGCCAACCTTGCAGGCATGGATTCCACCATGCAGCAATTGGCCAAGAGCACCGCATTGTTTGGTGACAAGTTGACCAAGATCCGAGAGAGCGCGGATCGAATCAACTTGGTCATCGTCACCATGGCCAAGGTTGCCAACCAGACCAATCTCTTGTCCATTAACGCTGCCATTGAAGCCGAGAAGGCCGGCGAACACGGGCTTGGATTCCTTGTCGTCGCGCGCGAAATCGCCTACCTCGCCACACAGACCGCCGTGGCATCGCTCGACATCGAACGCATGGTGCGCGAGATGGAAGGCAGCGTCAAGGCTGGCGTCAAAGAGATGGGCACCTTCTCCACTCAAGTGCAAGGCGGCGTTGAAGAGATCCGCGATATCTCCCGCAAGCTTGGTGAAATCATCTCGGCAGTGCAAGGGATTTCTGGTCGATTTGAGCAAGTCACCGTTGGCATGCGAGCCCAGTCACTGGGCGCGGATCAGATCCGTGACGCCATGGGCAGACTTGCCGAGGGCACCGCGCGCACCGCCTCCGCCTTGGGTGATTTCAATAGCGCCACCACGCACCTTCGCGATGCGGTGGATGGTCTCGACAACGAAGTTTCGCGCTTCACTACGTAAACCCCAGACTCACATCCAAACCACATTTAGTCGGGCGCGATCCGTGTCATGATCCGTGCTGCACCCATGTCACCCCAAACGTTGACGGTGGTGCGACACATATCAAGCAACCGGTCAACGCCGATCACGATGCCCATGGCGCCCACTGGCAATTTCTCGCTACCAAGCGAGGCATTGACCGCAGTGATCACAATGACCATCGTCACCAAGCCCGCGCTGGGAATGCCAGCAGCACCCACTGCCGCCAGTGTTGCGGTCGCCACCACCACGGCAAGTTCGCCAAAGGAAAGTTGCACGCCGTACAACTGGAACAAGAACACCACGGCAACCGCCTCATAGAGCGCAGTTCCATCCATATTGAGTGTGGCACCAAGCGGCGCGCAGAAACGCGTCGCGCGCTGCGAACAGCCGCCCTCGGTCTCACACACTCGAATGGTCACCGGCAGCGTGGCGCTTGAACTGGCCGTTGCGAACGCGGTTGCCAGCGCCTCGCGCATGGCCCACATGAACTTGAACGGATTGCCCCCGCCAAGTAGCACCTGGAAGATCGGCAGAATGATGAACATGTGAATGATCAATCCACCGATCACCACCGACATGTACATACCCAGCGGCCCCAGCAATTCGGCCAGACCAACCTTGCCAACACTGGCGCTCACCAAGAGGAACGCGCCGATTGGAATGATCCACAACACCCACCCCACCGCGCGCAGCAACGCTTCGTTCAGTCCATTCAGTACGCGAGCGGCAGAATTGCCAGCATCGCCGCTCAGCGCCAGCGCTACACCCAGGACGATCGCAAAGATGATCATTCCCAATGGCTGTCCCTCAGCCATGGACGCGAATGGGTTCGCGGGAATCAACTGCCGCGCGATCTGTAGCCACGCCGCGCCGAGCCCCTGCTCGCCGGCTGCCGTCGCCTGCATCAATTTGGGAGCAGCCTCAAACCGCTCAATGCCACTGGTTGTGAGCGCTGCCACATCGTCGGGCGCGAGGCCAAGCCCCGGGCCCACCAACGTCACCAACGTGGCGCCCAAAGTGGCTGCCACCAACATGGTTGCCAAGAAATAAGCGCTGGTGCTCAGTCCCAACTTACCGAGTCGAGAAGGATCGCCAAGCGAGGTAATGCCGGCAACAACGCTAGTGAAAATCAACGGCAGCACCAGCATCATCAGCGGGCGCACCAAGATGAGATCGCCAGCAACTGAGAACCCAGATACGGTGGCAGTGGCGCCAGCGCGGTGCAGCATTTCACCAACAATCATTCCGCCAATCAGCGCGCCGATCGAGCCGGTGGCAACCCAGCGTTCCTTGCCTCCCAGCGTGCCGGCCATCAGTGCACGCCCTGCTCTGCAAGCCAGCGTTCGCAATCAAGAGCCGCTTGGCAACCCATGCCCGCGGCACTGACTGCTTGGCGGTACTGCTGATCCGCTACATCGCCCGCGGCAAATATGCCCGGAATATTGGTGGTACTGGCACGCGTGTGCAACGCCACGTAACCCTTGGCGTCAAGTTCCACACCCGATCCTGCCAGGAACTTCGTTGCTGGCGAATGGCCGATGGCAATGAATAGACCGCGGACATCAAGATTTCGCAGCGCGCCGGTCTTGAGATTTTTCACTCGCACCGACTCAAGCCGCTCGTCGCCAATGACCTCATCAACGGCGCTGTCCCACACCATCTCCACCTTCGGATTGGAAAGCACGCGATCCTGCATGGACTTGCTGGCGCGCAACGTGTCGCGACGATGGATCACATAGACCTTACTAGCAAACTTGGTCAGGTAGCTCGCCTCTTCCATCGCGGTATCACCACCACCAACCACTGCGAGCGGTTGGTTGCGGTACACGGGAAGTGCACCATCGCACACCGCGCATGCACTGACGCCGCCGCCATTCATGGCGAGGCGAATCTCGTTGGCCAAGCCCATCCAGTTGGCGGTCGCACCGGTGGAAATAATCACACTGCTCGCTAGGACTGTCTTGCCGTCCGAATCAACCATTCGAAATGGTCGCTTGGAAAAATCACACTGATCAATGTTGGCGTCGACCACTCGAGTGCCAAATCGCTCCGCTTGCTCGCGGAACTTGGCCATCATGTCTGGACCCGTAACGCCGTGCGGAAATCCCGGGTAATTCTCGACTTCAGTAGTCAACATCAGCTGACCACCCGGAAGCACCGGCGCCGGATTGGTTGCCGGCACGCCGACGTACACCACCGGGTCAAGATTGGCGCGGGCTGCATAGATGGCCGCGGTCCAACCAGCGGGACCGGATCCAATGATCAATACCTTCTCAGTCGATTGTTCAGACATGTGCTTCCTGTCTGCGAGCATGGCTCGCAGTCACTTACCACCAGTGGACCGGCTCAACGCCCGCAGCGCAGGCCACGCTACAAAGTCACCGGTCAACCCATCATTGGTTGACTTCTGCGCGCCGCCATCTTCTTTATCCGCGCCGCGTGCGTACAACACGCCGCCGGAAATCTCCAAACGACCATAGTCGCTCTCAATCGCGCGCGGCGCTGAAAGGTTCTCATATTGCCAACGACCCGCGGCTGGATCCCACGGATCGAAGTCAAAGCGCTTCATGGTGAACTGCGTGTAAGTGCGATCGATACCGCCCGGCCACGTACCGCTGTCGCGATACGACGCCACCACTCCAAACGCCAACACGGTTCCATTGAACTCGGCGTTCAGGCGCTGGCGCAATGCGAAGAGGCGCTGAATGTCATTGGCCATCGCCAACACCATCGCGTAACGCATCTTGTTGGTGCGACTGATCACCGTGGGGTTGTCGAGCAGTCCGTCGTAGTAACGAACGCGCCAACGGCGCCACCAATCGTCATAAATGCTGGTCAAGCGCGCGCGCGTGGAATCAAGCGAGCCGTGAATATCCGCAATTTCAGCCCAGCGCTTGCCGGCACCAAAGCGCGCCAGTGGTTCCTTGCTCGCCTGCAAATTACCCATGGTTGCCGCAAATTTGACGGTATCCGGCTGCCCCTGTGCATCAAAGAGCTGCATGATGAGCGCCTCGGCAAGCACACGGTCCCCTTCGGGCATTTCAATGCGCCGCAAGCGCTCGCCGTCGGTGGGATGGATGAACGCGTATCCGGACAACGCAAACTTCTTCACCACTGCAGCGGGCACATCAGCAAGGAATGTCTGCAGCACATCACGCTGCACGGATGCCACATCGCACATTGCTTCCATGGCAAAGATCTTCTCCGCGAGCAGGTGCTGGTCGGCAACTTTACGGAGAAACTTCAACGCTGCAATGCCCAGGTCAAAGGCCTCTTGGTATTTCTTCTCCTCGCCTAGCCGATACATCTCCACTGCAACGAAGGTATTGATGATCGCCAGCGGCTTCAGATAAGCCACATCCGACTCGTACACGGCCAGGCCGTCGCCGATTCCAATGAATGCACCCTTCTCTACATACACGGGAGGGACACTCGACCGACCATAGGGAAGGCAAAATGCCACCGCGGTCTGTGCATCCAGCAGCGCCTTGGCCATCGGCCCGTTGGCAGCGGCCCACTCCTTCGCCTTCGACCAGTCCGCCATTCCAGGCCAGACCGCCAGGACGTTGAAGGTCGGACCCACCTTCATGGGCGGCGCGCTCATGGCTACATATGCGTCAAGCACCCCCTTCCAGCACTTGCTCTTCTCCTGAATCACCTTGGCGGGCGCATTCAAGGCATCGACCGCCTTGGCGTCATCAGCGCGAGCAATGGCTCCGGGCAGATAAGCCATGGCGATGGTGGCAACGGTAGCGAGGGTCGTGGCGCGTGCAAGACGCATGGGTGGTCTCCAAATTGGGCGGCATTCCCGGCTCAGGATTTCCGATCCAGGTCGGGCGGCGAAGGGTAGCAGAAACTGCGCTAGACTCGCTCGGTTCTCCCCCGCACCCCACGCTCACCATGCACTTCCAGCCATGACCGAAGTACCAGCTCCCTGCAATGTTCTCCTTCTTGGTACCGGCGGTCGTGAACACGCGATCGCATGGAAGTTGCGACAGTCACCACGACTCGGCACACTTTGGGTGCAGGCTGACGCCAACGCCGGTTTGGCGGCACTCGGTCGCCGTTGTGATGCGCCGCTCTCACCGCGCGAACGTTTCTTTCTGAAGAGTTGGCTCGACAAGAACGACATTCATCTGGTGATCGTTGGTCCGGAAGGTCCACTCGCAGATGGAATCGTTGATG
>JBILYM010000140.1:0-5960 GCA_044377725.1 Phycisphaerales bacterium | reverse complement strand
GCGACGGCGCGGTTACCACGGACGATGACTTGGCGCCGTACCACCCAAACATCATGTTCCCAGCAGCCGGGTTGATCCCCGCAGCCTCCAGTGGATTTGGCATTGCCATTCGTGATGCCAACGGTGACGGCGTTGCGGATGTTGAGGACTTTGAACGTGGGCGCCAGCGCTTTCTGACTGACAACCGCAAGATTGATTTGCGCCGCCCCAATGATGTGCCGACGGCGGGCGTCGCCGCTACTTCAACGCAGATCACACAGGCCGATCGTAAGTTTGATTTTGACCTACAACGCGTCATGCGTCGCGCGCTCATTGACGAAGGCACTCGACAGAGTTACCTCGGGCGACCTGGACAGAACTCCACTGATGCCAATGCATCGCTGGCTGCCACCAAGATGATGATCGCCAGCTTCTCGGCGAACGTGTTGTGCTACCGCGACGGCAAGCGTCGGATCACCAACACCTTGTATCTCGATCAGCCGTTGCATCCCTCGGAAGCGATCGCAGTTCCAACCGATGCGCTCGGTACCAGCGGAATTACCGACGGCGGGTTCATTGGCGTTGAGAAGCAGCCCTTCATTCAGGAAGTCTTCCTCGCCTTCGTCTATCCAAAGTCCAAGGTCACTCAGGCGGAACTTGATGCCGTGCTTGGACCTCCGGGTGGCAATGCGCTGCCGGGCTGCCCCGATCCTGACAACTGTTCACTGAGTGCCAGCGATCCGTTTGCGCTGCCCGATTGCACTGCGAACGGTGCCGGGGAGCACTTTGTGGTGTACGACCCCGCCAATCCGGCCACGTGGCCAGCAGTGGTGTTTGTTGCGCAGATTGCCAATCCATTCAACGAGCCAGTGAACTTGGCGGATTTTGAGCTGCGCATCAATCCCGCTTCGGGCGCGCCGCAGCGATTCTTCTTTGGACTTCCCGGTCCAACTGGAAGTCGTAGTGGTAACACCTACGGCCCGGATGTGGAACTTGGACCCTGCACGCCAGAGGAGCCGCGCACGGCACTGGTCTTCAGCCTTCCAGAAACGTTCCCAAACGGCGACGCATTCCCGCGTGATGCATGGCTCGACTTCCTCGATATTGGCGCTTCGATCGACACCGACGGCGATGGAACGATCACCACCACTGAGGCCGATCCATCCAACGACATCAAGCCCGGTCAGTTCTTCAAGCCGGATATCAACGCCATCTACTCGCCAGCATGGGGCGGATCATCCGCTACCGGCACGCAGTACTTCGACGCCAACCGTCGTGGTGGAACGCTGTACTTTGACGCCACTCGAACCACCTCCCCCACGGTCTTCGCTGGGCTTGATGTCAGTGGCGACATGAACCGTTGGAAGCCATCACCTTCAGTGGGTGGTGCGCCGCCGACCAATTCCTACATTGAATTGCGACGCGCCATCTATCCATCAAACGGCGGCACGCCAAGTTGGACAGTGGTTGATCGCTTTGAAAATGAGTTGGATCCAACGCTTGATGGCCAGGCTGGTCAGCGCTTGACGGACCTGATCAATCGCCTCTACATTGATGGGTCTGGAGGCTCGCTCCCGCCGCCACCAGCCATCGTGTGTCGCTCCGGCAGTTTGGCAATTGACGGCATTCGCATGCGGAAAGGGTCGCAAGCTGGCGATTTCTTCACCACTTGGGCGCGTGGCTCGCGGCAGTGGTTGTTTGATACACAGGCGGGCATTACCCCTGCACCGCCCGGTGTCGGGGTCATCACCATGGATGAACGCACGCCGCGCTACGCGTTTGCGCGTGCCACGGGTGTTATGGCGTCCAGTTCACCCAATGGCGGTTCCGTAGGTCGTGAGACCTTTGTTGGTGGTACGCAAGAGGGTGTCGGACGTAAGGGCGAGATCATTGCCAATGCCACCAGTTTGCCTGATGGCGACGCCAGCGGCTCCCCGCAGAGCATGTGGATTTCGTCTGTGTACTACAACGTGTGGGGCGAGCAAAAGCGCGGCAAGCCGACCTTCTTCCCCACCCGCATTCCCGAGAACGCACAAGGTCGCACCTACAAATACCCCGCGTGGCTCCTTACCAACGCTACGCCGCCAACGGGTATGACACTTAACTACGGCGAGAAGGGCGTCTCTGATCGCAAGTTCGTCAACGGTGCCGACCCCAGCAATTTCACTGCGCCGTACCGTCTCTTCCAGAAGGATGCGGACTTTGATCAGGCGGCAGAGATCTTGGATGTGCCTCTGTGGGGCACGCTGGTGCAACGCACTGGTAGTGGTCGCGCCTACGCCACGCTTGCGGAGATTCTTGCGCAGCCGCAGGACTCTATCGTTGATCTGCGTTTTCCCAAGTTCCCCAAGCCGGCTACTTCAACTGGCGTTCTCAGTTACGGCTCCGACCAAGAGCACTACAACCGCCTACAGCTTGAGCCCGCGCAGTACGACACCGTTGCATCAGCAGGCGGTCGACCAACGCTCTTGAGTGGTATTCAGACCATGCCGCCGCCGATTGAAGGCGCGGTCACCGCAACAACTCCTGCACAACAGAACGGCATTGGCTTCAACGCCCGCCTGCCGGGTGGAGCGGCTCTCTTGGACGCATTCGTTGTTGATGATCGCGGCGCCGCACCGTTTGACACGTGGACCAGTACCACCGCGCCCGATGGCGTGATCGATTTCAATGAGCGCGCCACCGCCGAGAACCGTCGCCTGCGATTGGCTCGCAACTTTGAAGGCAAGCTCACGCCTGGACTCATCAATATCAACACCGCGCCGATTGAGGTGTTGCACGCCATGCCGCAGATGACGCGCTTGGTTTATGACGATGACTTCCCAATCACCAAGACTGCCGATTCTGATCCAGCCACGCTCAATGCAGCCAGTTCTGCACTGAGTAAGCGTCGCTTAGTACGCGATCCACTGGCGTGGCAAGCCGCCCCGTACGACATGGGTGGCGGGAACCCTGGCCCGGGCAATCCGAATTCCATCCTCTTTGATTATGGTGTGGCAGCTCCGCGTATTCGCGTGGCAGAAGCGATGGAACTGTGGCGCAACAAGGGCAATGTGCTTCCGGACTTGAGCAACAACTTGTTCCAGAACATGCCGAGCTACTACAGCCGCGGTCTTGATTTCCCAGACGCCTCCAACCACCGCGAGTGGGCGCCGGGTACGCGCAGCGAGCGTGGCTTTGACAGTATTGGCGAGTTGGCAGTGCTGACCAAGGGCGCCGAATTTGCGCCTACGGCTTCAAGTGACGGCGACGGCAACCTGACGCCAGACGTCCAAGACATCGCCAAGGGCAAGGTTGCCGACGTGAACCGCAACAACGTGGCAGACAGTGCTGATGCTGCCGGGTTGGTTGGTTCAAGCTGGAACCAGGCCCAAGGCTGGTCGATCCGCTTTGCGGGTACTGATCCGTACCGAACCAAGTGGGACGATCCATCCTGGGGTGCCGGCCGCGGTTCAACCGTTGGCTCCGGTCCGCAATCGGTCGGAGGTACAGCATTGGCGTACCGCACCGAGGGAATTCCAAAGTCGCTCACCGCGGGCCAGGCGCAGGTCTACCCCCTCACTGGTCGAACCGCCATTGACAAGCACTTGCTAGTGACTGCCACGGATGATCGAAACACGATCGTCAATGAAATCAATGACCCTTCCAACGACTCGTTGGGCACACAGTTCATTGAAACCAAGGCCTATCACTACGACATGACCTCGGGCGATGCCGTTGAGCAGAACCAGATGCTGCGCGGTATTTCCAACATCGTCACCACGCGCAGTGATGTCTTCACCATTTGGCTCCGCATCCGCACCATCAAGCAAGACACGCTCACCGGTCAATGGAACGGCACCGACCCCGAGTCCATTGTTGACGATTCCCGTTACATGATGACCATCGACCGCTCATCCGTCGATCGCCCCGGTGAGCAGCCCCGCATTGTGAGTTTCGTGAAGGTGCCGAACTAGTCAATACTGACGTGATGCCACAACCCCGGTGGTTACTTCGGCCGCCCGCGCCCAAGGATCTGCAGCGTCACCGTATCGCTCGCCGTACTCATGTCGATCGTCCCGTGCGCCGTCCACACGTATCCAGCCGGGTAGGGCATGCTGCTCGCCCCGGGGATCGGTGCCGTAAACCCGTAACAGATGGGCAGGAATTCGTTCAGTTCGTCCCAGGTGCCAAATGAGGGCCACGGGCGCTCGACCGAGAGACCGCCACGGATCCCGCCACGCAGGTCGTTGGGGTAAAACGGAACCCAGCCAGCGCCGGGCAGGAAGAACTCGCACCAGGTCACCAAGCGCGACCGCGCCGCGCCGCCACTGGAGCTCTGCAGTTCCGTCATACCCAGCACCACGCGCGCGGGAATCCCCGCGGTGCGCAGGACCGCCACGCAGGCTGCCGCAACGTCGTGCGAACTTCCCGTGCCAGCCTTCATCGATGCCCACGCGCCGTTGACCACCAGTCCGCGCGGAAACCCATTCTCAATGCGCATTCCGTCCGCATCCACCGCCGTGTATGCCTGCATGGTGGCACGCACCAATTCCTTGGCAGCAATCCACGGAGTCACGCTGCGCAGGTTGCCGCCCGTCACCTTGTCAACAAACTTCTTGAAGTCCTCGTGACCGCTTTCGATCCCCGGTTGCGGCTTCAAACTCTCTTGCACTTCGGCGGGCCACTCCGCGGGCCAAGTGATGCGTGCGGCTGCTTGCTCATCCACGACGGATGACCAGCACTGCTCGATCCATGTGACGTTCCACTTGAGGCTCTGGCCCTGCGTGTCAGGAATAGAGATTCCAACGGCGGCCATTCCTTGCGCCATTCCTTGCCGAAATGATGTTCGTTCCGCGGCTGCCTTATGCTTGGCGCCTTGCACCCAGATTTCAGTCTTGATGCTGGTGGGGTCCACTTGGCTCCATGTCGATTGCAACACCACCGGCAACCACACCATGATGTTGCTCAGTTGCAGGGTGACGGTATCGCCCTTGCGCAGGCTGGGTGCCCAGAGGCTTGCATCGAACCGTGCTTCCCAGATGCGCGGGTCGACGCGCTTCAGTGGTAACTCCGGAGGCCGGCCAGAAATGGTGGTGAACGCAGGTGCGCTGGGTTGCGGGGTGGGCGCGGGCGCCGCAGTCGTTGGCGGTGCCGTTGTTGGTGCAGTTGCTGGTGCCGTTGCCGGTGTAGTGGTAGTAGCCGGCGCCTTCGCGGGCGGCGCAATCAGCAGAGCGGCAATGGCGGTACCGATGAGCATGTGATCACGATACGCGCCACGCTTGCAATTGAGCGCCAGGAAGTGCCCAATCGCACTCGATTGCAACTTCTACAACACGCGCGGCAGTCCACCATAGATCCACACTGTCAGCGCGTTCATGAATTCCACCAACAGCAGGTTGATTGCCACAATCGCTACAAAGCTTGCCACAAACGCACTGGTGGCCGCGCGCCCCACACCCGCCGCACCCGGGGCACAGGAAAAACCCTTGTAGCAAGAGATCAGCCCGATCGCGCCGCCGAAGCACGCGGCCTTGAGCAGTCCGTTCAATGGATCAAGCGTCACCAAGAACAGTGATGTGTAGTGCCAGTATTCCGTGCTGGGCACCCCGTAGACCTGCGTCAATACCGCCCACGCACCGAACGCGCCCAAGGCGTCGCTGTACACGGTGAGGACGGGCGTCATCACCATGCATGCCACTACGCGCGGGCCAACCAGCCGCGCCACCGGATTCGCTCCAGCCGCGCGCATGGCGTCCAGTTGCTCGGAGATGCGCATGGCGCCAATCTCGGCGGCAATGGCACCGCCGACTCGGCCCGCCACCATCACGGCAGCCAACACGGGCCCGATCTGCTTGACCACATTCGCGTTGATGATGCCACCCATGCGTCGCTCAGCGCCGATGGCCGCAAACTGCGTGTAGCCCTCAATGGAAAGGATCAGTCCCACCATCAGTCCGGTGAGCGCCACTACGGGTATGGATGCAGTGCCAACTTCCAGA
>JBILYM010000139.1:0-6006 GCA_044377725.1 Phycisphaerales bacterium | reverse complement strand
ACGCGGAGTGCGCGTCACGTTGGTGGAGCGCAACCAGCACTTGGGTGGAAAGATGAATGTGCTGGCGGAGAAGGGCTTCACCTTCGACATGGGGCCAACCATTCTCACTATCCCCAATGTCCTGCGCGGCATCATTCAGCGCACCGGGCGTACTGTTTCTGACTACATCGATTTAGTGCGCCTGGATCCACAGTGGCGCTGCATGTACGAAGACGGCACGGTGATTGATCTCTTGGAGAAGCCAGAGGCAATGGCCGCTGCAATGGATAAGCAATTTCCAGGCACCGGAGCAGGGCGCGGCTGGGTGGACTTTGTTGAATACAGTCGCCGCATGTTCCGCCTGAGTGGCAAGGTCTTCTTCTTCAAGGATCTTGGCGGCGTGATGGATCTGATGCGCGTTCCGCCTTCGAATGAGCCGGGACTGCTCAAAGATGTCTTTGCGATGCGCATGCATTCCACCGTGGGTGCAACTATTGAGAAGCACATTCGTGAACCACATCTCCAGCAACTGGCTGAGCACTTTTTGCAGTACGTGGGATCGAGTCCATTTCTTTCGCCCGCGATTCTTTCACTGATCGCGGCCGCGCAGGTGGATGATGGATGCTGGTACGCGATGGGTGGAACGCGCAATGTGGCGCGATCGCTGGAGCGCATCTTGCGCGAAGAACGCGCGGAGATCATTACCGGTACGGGGGTGAAGCGGCTGATCACGGACGGTAAGACTGTCCGCGGCGTTGAATTGGACGACGGCCGCTCGTTGACTGCCGACGTAGTGATTTCGAACTGTGATGTGCAGCGAACCTATCGCGATTTGGACGGTTCGCAGGCGGGCATTTCTGAGCAGCGACGCATCGGTGGGGCGTACACGCCGGCGTGCAGTGGAGTCGTGCTCTACTTGGGTCTTGACCGCCAGTATCAGCATTTGTTGCACCATGATTTCTTGTTCTCCAGGGATGCCCATCTGGAGTTTGATGACATCTATCGGCAGGGCATTCCGGCCCGCGATCCAACCGTGTACATCTGCGTTCCAAGCCGTACAGATCCGACCCAGGCGCCCGCCGGTTGTGAGGCCTTGTACGCGCTGATTCACACGCCGTTCTTGCGTCCCGGGCAGGTGTGGGAAGGTCCGGGCGGCATGATGGAGCAGTATCGCCCGGTGATCATTGAGAAATTGAAGCGCATGGGCATGCCCGATCTTGAGAAGCACATTGTGGTTGAGCGTCATCTCACCCCGCAAAGTATTGAGCGTTGGTACAACGCTGAAGGCGGGGCGATCTATGGGCTGGCAAGTCACGGCAAGTTGAAGGGTGGCTTTAAGCCGCGCAACCGTAGTCGTGTGTATTCCAATCTTTACTTGGCGGGCGGCAGCGCCAACCCAGGGCCGGGCGTTCCCATGGTGTTGATGAGTGGTGTGACCGCTGCGGATGCAGTGTGCGAGGATCTTGGTGTGGCGCGCACTTCGCACGGTACTGCGGGCTTCGGCATTGATCATGGTTCGCGGCTGATCGCCGGTACCGGTAGTCATGTGCCGGAAGGGCAAGCGTGCCAGACGGTGTGAGTGAACTGCTGCCGGCCACTGAACGTGCGTGGTTTCGGAAGTTCTTTGGTGTCTGGCTTCGTCGCCAAGTGCCGAAGCATTTTCATTCGGTGCGTTTGGTGCGGGGATCGCCGGAAGTGCTTGAGGAAATGTCTCGGCACGCTGGTCCAATCATCTTGCTGAGTAATCATCATTCATGGTGGGATCCATTAGTTGCATTCATCGTTCATGAACGATGGTTCGCTGGCCGTCCCGCGCTGAGTCCGATGGATGTGACGCAATTACGCAAGTTCAAGTTCTTTCGCAAACTCGGCGCGTTTGGCGTGGACCCCGATCATGCCGCGGGGCTCCGTAGCTTTGTGCGGTACGTGGGCGAGCGGTTCGCCGCAGCGCCACGTTCAGTATTGATGATCACACCGCAAGGGCAATTTGTGGATCCGCGTTTACCGGTGTCGATTCGTCCTGGTGTGGCGATGTTGGCAGCGCGTCACCCGGAGGCGCGCGTTCTGGCAATGTCCGTTGAATACGTGTTCTGGAACGATCAACGACCGGAAGTGTTTCTGCGTGCTGTGCCGATTGAACCGCCGAGTGATCCTTCCGACGCTCGTGCGTGGCATACGGAGTGCGAACGCGCCATGAATGAGAATGCTGCCGAGCTGGCACGTTGTGTGCAGACGCGCGATGCGGCAGAATTCACAGTCCTGACCGGCGGCGGTGCTGCGCAGATTCACCCGCTCTATGACTTGATACTGCGCGCCACTGGGCGTGCGACCGCCATTGAGACGGGACATCGCCAAGGCGGTGAAAAGTGACTTTTGTAGCTGGAATATTCACATGGCTGCCAGTGTTCAGCGCATTGGTCAGTTCGATTGCGTTGGTGATGACGATCATTAATGTACGGATCTACGTTCGCGCGCGCGGTGCTTCTGTGACGAGCGTAGATAGTGGCGATGCGCGTGGGTTGCGCGAGGCGAGTAGCGATTTGCCATCCGCTGTGGCGGGGCGCGTGCGTGCTGCCTCGGCATCTGATTCTCCGCTCGTGAGTGTGTGTATCCCCGCGCGTAACGAAGAACGGAACATTGCGGCAGTTGTGCGCGGGGCACTCGCCAACCAAGGCGTGGCACTTGAGGTGCTTGTTCATGACGATCAAAGCACCGACCAGACGCCAGTAATTCTTGCGGCGTTGTGTGCGGAAGACGCGCGCGTCCGGTCTGTACCAGTGCAGCCGCTCCCTGCAGGTTGGAACGGTAAGCAATGGGGCTGCGAGCGCATGGGTCAGGAAGCACGCGGGGAGTGGTTGCTCTTTACAGATGCAGACGTTCGCGTCATGCCGGATTGCTTAGTGCGCGCGGTGGCAGAGGCCAAGCGTTTGAACGCTGCGCTGTTGAGCACGGTTCCGCAGCAGGAAACTGGCACATTTCTTGAGCGATTGGTGGTTCCGCTTATTCATTGGATGCTCTTCAGTTGGCTGCCAATGCCGCGCATGCGAACCACGAATGACCCAGCAACAAGCGCTGGATGCGGTCAATTTCTCTTAGTGCAGCGCGCTGCGTGGTTGGCAGCCGGTGGGCACGCGGCATTCCGTGACAGCATGCATGACGGCATCAAGTTGCCGCGCAATATTCGGCGTGCCGGATTCCATACGGATTTATACGACGGCAGCGATAGTGTTTCGTGCCGCATGTACCGATCGGCTGCGGAGACATGGCGCGGCTTTACTAAGAATGCCTACGAAGGTCTTGGATCACCGCTGGTGCTGATGGTATTCACCACGCTTGAGGTGCTTGGGATACTGCTGCCGTGGATCTGGCTGCCGGTGATGATGGTGCGCGGCGATATGCCGCTGGGACCAACTATATTGGCAGCGTTTGCTATCGCCGCTCAGTTGCTGCAGCGCATCATCTTGGCGCGGCGCTTTGGGCAATCATTCGAATGCGTTGTGCTGCATCCGATCACCATCATGTTGCTGGTTGCCATTCAGTGGCGTAGTTGGTGGTTGCATCTCACGAAGCAGCGGGCGTGGCGTGGCCGGACGGCCGAGTAACGGCGCCGCCATGTGAATGCGCTGCTCCTGAGCCCGGCGCGCCTGGAGCGGTTGGCATGGCGGGCGGTGCGGTCTGCACCAACACCATTTGCTGGTAAATCCCGCTTGATTCCATCAATTCTGCGTGCGTGCCCATCTCAGTGATGCGCCCGTCTTTCAGTACCACAATGCGGTCTGCATGCATAATGGTGGAGAGGCGATGGGCAATCACAAAGCTGGTGCGCCCGCGCATGAGTGCTTGCAGCGCCTCTTGAATGGCGCGTTCGCTTTCGGTGTCCAGATTAGACGTTGCTTCGTCAAGGATCAGGATGCGCGGATCGGCAAGGAGTGCTCGTGCGATGGCGATGCGTTGCCGTTGGCCACCGGATAGGCGAACGCCACGTTCGCCGATGGCGGTTTCGTAACCCTCGGGCATGGCTTTGATGAATCCGTTGGCGTTCGCCGCGTGAGCAGCCCAGAGCACCCGTTCCATTGGCGCGCCGGGATCGGCGTAGCGAATGTTGTCGGCAACGGTGCCGTCAAAGAGGAAGACATCTTGCTCGACGATGCCCAGGATCTTGCGGAATGACGACAGTTCAATATCACTCAGATCGCGTCCATCAAGAGTGAGGGTTCCGGAGGTTGGCTCAAAGAAGCGCGCGATCAGATTGCACAGGGTTGTCTTGCCAGCGCCGCTGGCACCGACGAAGGCAGTCATCTCACCGGGGCGCGTGGTGAAGGTGATGTCAGCCAGTACATCGGTCTCGCGGTTGGGGTAGCGGTATCCGACCCCGCGCAACGTGACGGCACCAGCAACGTGTGCGCGGTCCAGGCGCAGGGCTCCGGCGCGGTCTGGCATTTCTGGAGTTTCCTGCAGGAAATCAAGGGTTCGGTCCAGCCCGGCCAAGTGGGTCTGCAGTCCGGTGGCGCTTTGTGCCAAGCTTTCCAACGGTGCCAAGAGCATCACCAAATAGGTGAGGAACATGATGAGTTCACCAGTAGTGATGCGGCCAGCCAGCACCTGTGCGCCGCCGTACCAGAGCAGTCCGGCACTGGCGACGGGAATCAAGAGTTGCCACGCCACTTCAACGGTGCGGCTCCACCACCACGTGAGCATTTCTTGGCGAGCCAAGAGGTCAAGCGCGGTGCCATGGCGGATGCCTTCAAACTTTGGGCGTGCAAATCCGCGCACCACGCGAATGCCGCTGAATGCTTCGCTGGCCGTGGAGTCAACTTCGCCGACTTGCTGGCGAATGTCTCTAAATAGTGGACGCAGTCGGCCGATCCAGGTTCGGTGCGTCAGCATGACTGCCGGAAAGAGCAGGAATGCGCCGAGGAGCAGGCGCCAATCCGTCAGTGCAAGAATGGTGAGGATGCCGGTGAGTTGGATCACCGATCGCCATGGGTTATAGATCAGCGCAAACACCAGTTCCGCCAACCCGCCCGCGTCTTCACGAATGATGGCGCCGACGCCGCCCGCCCGCAGTCCTTGCACACGGTGTAGGGGCAGGCGCATGGCGTGATCGAATGCGCGGCGTCGCATGGCGGTTTGCAACACTTTCACGGTACGCGTGGTTTGGTAGCGGCCAAGCACCGAGAGTCCGGTGGCGATGGCGCTGACAGTGACCACGGTTCCGGCAAGCCATGCCAGGAGCATCTGCGGCGTTTCCGCAAAGCCTCCCAGCATGTGTGCCCAGTTGCCGGTGAGTGGCTGACCGCCCAAGACATTGTCGATCACCACCTTGGTGGCGGCCGGTGGAACCAGGCCGCAGACGGTGGCAACGGTGAGGGTGACCAGTGAGAAACCGATGCGTCGGCGGTAGGGATGCGCCAGGCCAAGGAACGCGCGGAACAGCGCTGGGAATGATCGGGTGCGGCGTCGGCTCTTTTCCTGTCCATGCCAGGTGACAGTGATGTTCTCCCGTTTGGCCTTGGTACGAGCGGCTTCGAAGCGCTCTAAGTACTGACTGAAGCGCGTTCGGCTTGATGGCTGCGTGCGGGGCATACCGGAAGTCTAGGGGGTTACCCGACTAGACTCGCGCGTATGCAGAAGCCTATGACTACGTTTGGCATTGTTTCGCTCGTATGTGCTCTGTCCGTGGCGCCTCTTTCGTGGCAAGACGCGGCGCCGGTAGCGCCGGCTGCTCCAAGCGCGCCAGCGAAGCAGGATGCCGCCGCAGGGAGCAAAGCACCCAAAGCCTCGGATGGAAAGACGGCCGGGAGCGCCAACGGCACTGGCTCGGGTGGGAAGGCTGCCAAGGAGCCAAAGAAGATTCGACCCGCTGGCGTGTGGTACGGGGTGGAGAAGGCGCCTGAGAAGAAGGCGGGAGCCATCCGCATTGCTGCGTACAACGTGGAGAATCTCTTCGACGCCGTTGATGACCCCACCTTGCAAGGGGAGTATGACGACATCAAGATGGTCACCAAGGCAACGCGTGTGCAAGCC
>JBILYM010000138.1:0-6022 GCA_044377725.1 Phycisphaerales bacterium | reverse complement strand
TGGCTTCCCATTCGTCCCAGCCACCGTCAAAGTCGCGGGCGTTGCCTTCGCCATCAAGAATCAGCAGGCGATCACAACATGCGGAGAGAAGCGCTCGATCATGGCTAATCAGGATGAGCGCGCCGTCATAGCCGCCGTCCTTTGGATCCATAGAAAGGGCTGTTTCCAGGCGTTCTGCACTGGGAATATCCAAGTGGTTGGTCGGCTCATCCAAGACGATCAGGTTGTTGGCAGCGCTGACGATGCCAGCAATCACCATACGACCACGCTCGCCGCCGGAGAGATTGCCAACGCATTTCTCTTGCTCCGGGCCAGAGAACAGGAATGCGCCGGCCAGATTGCGCGCCTGCTGCTCACTGGCGCGGAGTCCGCCTTCATTCGAAGCGATCACGCGCTGCAGGTACTCCCACACCGTGAGCATGGGATCAATGTGCTCTTGCGTCTGCCGGAAGTAACCCACCTTGATCTGCGGGCTCACCTTCAGTTCGCCGGCATCAGGCTGCAGGTCGCCAAGTAGTGCGCGCACAAGCGTGGTCTTGCCTGCGCCGTTGGGTCCAACAATTCCGATACGGTCAAGCGGCTTGATTGCAAAGTCCAACTCATTGAAGAGGACCTTGTCGCCGTAACTCTTCGATAGTCCCGCGCCACGCATGACATAGTCGCCGACCCGCGGGGCCTTCGGAAGTTCAAGGCTCATGACATCCAGTTCAGCTGGGCGGTCAACCAGCTCATCACGCTTGAAGCGCTCGAGCCGTGTTTCGCGGCCGCGCGCTTGCTTGGCGCGCTGGCCAGCTTTGTACTTCATGATGTACTGCTCTTCGGCGCGGATCTTTCCGAGTTGCTTCTCGTGGCTGCGCTGGCTGTTCATCATGCGCTCGCGTCGGAGATTGATGAAGTCGCGGTAATTGCCGGGATATTCAATGATGCGGCCTTGATCCACTTCAATGATGCGGTGCACCACGGCGTCCAAGAGACGTCGATCATGGCTGACTACGAGCACTGCGCCGGGATACTCATTGGCCAGGAAATTCTCCAGCCAGCGGCGTCCTTCGATATCCAAATGGTTGGTTGGTTCATCCAGCAGCAAGATGTCGGGTTGCTCAAGCAGCAGTCGTGCCAGTCCAACGCGCGCGCGCTGGCCGCCGGACATCTTGGAAACCAACACCGAGAATTGCTCATCGGTGAAGCCCAGACCGTGCAGCGTTTCATCAATCTTGTGATCAATGGCGTAACCACCAGCGCGTTCGATCTCTTCTTCGATCTTCACTTGGCGCTTCATCAGCAGGTCAATGTCCGCGTCAGGCGTGGCCATCAACTCGTAAATCTCTTCCATCTGACGATGCAGGCTGTCAAGGTGCTCGAACGCACGCGCCGCAGCATGGCGAAGCGTGTCCGTTGGTTCAAGCCTCGGGTCCTGTGCCAGGTAGCCAACGCGGGTGCCGCGAGCAAGCGCAAGGGTTCCGAAGTCCACTTGCCACAGACCGGCGATCAGCTTCATGAGCGTGCTCTTGCCGCCACCGTTGCGACCGACCAACCCAACCTTCTCGCCGGGCTCGATCGACACAGTGGCACCGTCGAGCACGATGTGGGTGCCGAAGCCGTAACGGACGTTGGTGAGCGTGGCAATAGGCATAGGGGAATCAAGCAGGGTACGCGAAGCAACTCAAATGCCCGATCGGTTTGCTGATGGGACCACATATGGACGTAATTGGCGTGATTTCCGGCGTTGTTGCATCACGCTGGCGTACTCGCCCGCATTCGCCTTACGAGGACGGCCGCTGAGCGCGGCCCTGTCCTCTCCGGCGCCTGCGGCCAGGTAAGCGGGTTCCAGACTGTGCATGCACGCGTCCTGCGTTTGCGAGCCCCCGCAGTGAGCACGGGATCCTCGGTAAGCGGCGTGTGAAACTGAGAAGTCCGGCAGTTGGACGTACGCCCCGTGGGTGCCAACCGGACGAACAGATTCGCCCGAGGCTAAGCGGAACCTTGTGGAGCGCAGCCGTCCGCGTCCGAGGGTCCCGCGCGCAACGGAGGGGGCGGTCAACGACTCAACTCACTTCACCCGCGCGCAACCGCGAAAATGGGGACAGTGGTGAACGGCACCTATTTCGTACCGCGCGCGCGGCGTCCTCCTACTAGCCTGAGGTCATGGGATTCCTGATGCCAAAGTTTCGCTTCCGCGCGCGTAGCCTGTTTTTGTCAGGCATGATCTTTGTGATCGCCGTGTTGCTGTGGCGCGGCGGGCGCAATCAGAAGGAATCCAGTGTCGACTCTGTTGCAACGTGGGTAAAGGAAGCAGTTCGGACTTCGCAGGACAATCGCGGGGAGACGCCTATGTTGGGAAGCACCCAGCCGATTGTCGCGCGGACGTTTGCTGACTGGATCTGGGCCGCCGTGCCCGCCAATGCGGTCGCCGATCCGGCAATCACCGTGACCGCGCTTGATACCGGATTCTTCGGAAATCAAGACAGCATCGCTACCCATCGCGCCGTGGTTGTACTGCTTGGGAGACGCGCTGACGTTGAGGTGCAGTGGTCGGAGCGCGCTGATGGCAGCTGGGGTGGCGCCGTCGTCGGATTTCACAATGCAGTGCCGTGATACGCTGTCCGCATGAGACATCTACGACTTCGAGGGGCGTTCATGGTCTGTTTCTGCGTTGTCGGAATTGCGCTGTCCTCTGCGCAGATGGTGTGGGGTGCTGCGCCTCCGAAGCGTGCGGATGGCAGTTCATCTTCAACAACCGGAAGTGCGCGTCGCATCCAGGCACTGGCTGACGCCATTCGTGCTGAGGTGCGCTCTCACAAAGATGCCGCCCAATTGCTGAAGGCATTTAGCCTGGATCCTTCGGATCTGTCTTCGGTGTATCTCGCGGACGCGACCATTATCGATCCGATGCGATCAAAGGCGCCTCTCCCGGCGCTCTCGGAATCAAAGCAGAATCAGACCTTGGCGCAGATCTATGTGACAGCCCGCATGAAGGGCAAAGGCCCCGATCAAGTGGCCGTGGAACTTGACCAAGCCTTGCAATATGCGACCGGGCAGAAGCCACTTCATGAACTGAATGTGCCGGAAGGACAGCGCTTCCCGAAAGGGACTTGCCCGCACGACCGCTGCGCCAATCAGATGACCCTGCAGGGGCGAGTGTCGATGGGTCTCAAGGCATACGACCAGTTTGTGTGCCCCGCCGGGCATGAAACGTTGCTGCGGGTGAACTGACCGTCGCGAGATTGTGCCCGAGCTCCACCGCTGCGAAGCGCTGAGCCGCTACGCTTTCCCGTCATGCTCCAAGCTTGGCTCGACGGTGCCTTTGTTCCCATGTCTGACGCAAAGATCTCGGCGTTCGATGCCGGGTTCCAGCACGGCATCGGTCTCTTTGAGACGATGGCGGCGCGGCATGGGCGCATCTTCCGCGGGCTTGAACACATGGAGCGCATGAGTGAAAGCGCGCGCATGCTTGGTCTCTCAGACTCATTGCGCGCCGAAGCGCTCGTGGATGCCGCAGAGGCAACCCTGGCAGAGAATTCGCTTGAACACGCTCGTATTCGAGTCACTCTCACCGGTGGCGATATGAATCTCTTGGCGCGTACCGCCGCAGAGGTGCAGCACGATCCGACCATTCTGATTCATGTGCAGCCGCCCACGCCCTATCCGCAGATTCTCTTTGATCAGGGCATTGGTGTGCGCGTTGCCGACGCGCAGTTGAATGTTGCAGATCCGTTTGCTTCGCACAAGACGCTCTGGTACTGGCCGCGCTTGCATGCACTGCAGCGCGCCGCCGCTGCTGGAATGCAAGAAGCACTGTGGTTTGATGTGACCCGTGCACTGGCGTGCGCATGTGTTTCCAATGTATTTCTAGTAAAAGACGGCGCACTCATCACTCCCGTTGCGCGTGGTGAGGAGCCAAAGGCAACGCCACTTCGTAGTCCGGTGCTGCCGGGAATCACGCGGGCAGCAATCATGGTGCTCGCTGAAGAGAGCGGGATCACCGTGCGTCGCGAACGCATTGAGATCGAAGCCGTACTGCAGGCCGACGAAGTGTTCTTGACGAACTCCAGTTGGCATGTGCTCCCGGTGGTCAGCCTGGAGCAGCGCACCATCGGTAAGGGAACGCCTGGTGAAGTCACGCGCACGTTACGTGCGGCGCTACTGGAACGGATTGATCGTGAGACTGTGAAAGCGCGCGGCTGATTGAGCGTTAGCACGCCCAGCGCCACGCGTCGCGTGATCAGCGCTTGACTCGTACGCCCTCTCGACCATCATTGTTGGTGTCATCGCCACTTTCACTGTCGGCGGTGTGGCTGTTGCCATGAACGTTCCATGGAACGCCAGCACCCGCTCCAGGCCATGCCACAGCGCCCGGGATTCCCGCGCTCACGCTGATGCGCGAACCACCACGCACGCCAAAGATGCGGCGCATGCCCCACAACAGCAGTCCCACCACCGCAGCAATCAGAAAGCAACCAACGCCAAGGATCACCAACGGAATCACGATCGCTAAGGCAAGCACTACGAGCACTACCCGAAACACCAGTCGTACCAGCCCTACCAAGGGATTGCGACCGCCGCCGCCGCCCGTGCCGCCTCCCGTCCCCGCGCCGGAGCCAGGGCCGATTTCAATGTTTTTCACAACGATCGTGCGAGTTTCCATATCGGCGGGGAATCGTATCGCAGTGCCATCTACGATGCACCCCCACAGACAGGAAGTCGATGACAGACGTAAGCGCCAATTCCGGCATGGAAGCCACTCGAACCGCATCGACGGATGACGGTTCGCCAAAGTTTGTGCACTTGCATTTGCACAGTGAGTACTCCTTGCTTGACGGCGGTAATCGCATCAAGAAACTGGTCGCGCGCGTGAAAGCGCTGGGCATGGATTCCGTTGCGGTGACTGATCACGGCAATCTGTTTGGTGCGCTGGAATTTTATCTTGAGGCGCGCGAGCAGGGCATCAAGCCGATTCTTGGTATCGAGGCGTACGTTGCGCCCGGCGATCGCCGCGACCGTACCCACACCGGCGTTGTCGACGGTGGATTTCATCTGGTCCTGCTTGCGCAAGACCTGGATGGTTGGCGCAATCTTCTCAAACTTTCCAGTGACGCATTTCTGAACGGCTTCTATTACAAGCCGCGAATGGATAAAGCGACGCTTGCGGAATTCAACCGCGGGCTGATTGCCATCAATGGCCATCTTGGTTCAAGCATCGCGTTTCATCTTGATCAATTTGTCAAGAGCAACCAGTCCAAGCACTGGGAGGCGGCATTAGACGAAGCGCGCTGGCACGCAGAGAACTTCGGGCCAGATGCGAACGGCGAGCCGCGCTTCTACATTGAGTTGCAGCGCCACGTAGAAGATCAAGAGCGCATCAATCCGCTCCTCAAGAAAATTGCCAAGAAGCTTGGCCTTCCGTTGGTGTGTGACAACGACGCGCACTTTCTCCGCAAGGAAGATCACGACGCGCATGACACCCTGTGCTGCATCTCCATGGCTCGCACCAAGGATGCGCCGGACCGATTGCGTTATCCGGAAGAGCTGTATGTCAAGAGTCCAGCGGAAATGCATGCACTCTTTGCAGAGGACGATGCAGAGCGTGAAGCACTTGCTAACACCATTCGCATTGCGGACCGATGCAATGTCACGCTTCCGAAGGACATGAAGTACGCGCCAGTGGTGCGCATTCGTCATGGCGGCAAGAAGCCCACGTATGACCCGGCGAAAGATGGCGATCTCACCGAATGGTTCAAGGGCTATTGCCAGACCATCGAACTCTTTCCGTTTGACAGTACGAAAGATGCCGATGTCACCGAAGCAACACTGCGCTCCGATTGTGACCGCGCGCTGCGTGACCTGGCTGAAGCTGGTCTGATTTGGCGCTACGGTGTTGATGGCATCACGCCGGTGGTGCGCGCGCGCTGCGAGCGTGAATTGAAAGTGCTTTCTGATAAGGCCATCAGTGCGTACTTCCTGATTGTGTGGGACTTTGTCAACTGGGCTCGTCAGCATGGCATTCCAGCCACGGCGCGCGGTT
>JBILYM010000137.1:0-6044 GCA_044377725.1 Phycisphaerales bacterium | reverse complement strand
GCTCGCTGCGTCATCAATTACGACGTTCCGTTGCTACCCGAGGAATACGTCCACCGCGTTGGTCGGGCTGGCCATGGTGGCGGAACCGCCGAGGCCTTCACGCTGCGTTGCCCGGCAGATATTGAGCGATGGCTCCATGTGGAACGGACTCAACGCATCACATTGATGCCGAAGAAGCCACCCGCGTATGCCGCCTATATGCGCATGCGCGACGGGGCTGTGCCAGATCGCGAAGTGGAGATGACCACTGGCGGACCGCGCAGCGCCGGGAGCCGTACCGCTGGACCGCGCTTGGTTGGACCACGAACGCCAAGTGCTCGACCGACTGGCGCTCGAACGACTGGTGCTCGAACGACTGGTGCTCGACCAGCCGGCGCCCGGCCAACCGGCGCTAGTGGAGCGGCTGCTCGACCAGCTCCCGCGCGTGCCGCAAGTGTTCGACCAACTGGTGCGCGAAGTGGCGGAGCCCGTATTGCAGGCCGAACTGATCGACCAGCGCGCCGTGTTGATCGCCCGTTGACGGTTGGTGGAAGTACCGATCCCAACGCACCGGTGGCACCGGGACGATCGCTCGCTGCCATGATCCGAAATGCACCCGCGGCATTGAAGCGCAAAGAGAAGCGCATTCACAAGGGTGATAAACCGAAGGATCAAGCACACAAGCGTGGCAAGCAACGCAAGGCGCCGATCGCCAAGGGGCAGAAGCCCGGCGGTGGCGTGAAGAAAGTGACATGAGTCGGCGAATGCCTGGGCGCCGTGTCGTGATCGCTTTGCTGCTTGGCGCAGTGAGCGCTGTGGCTACGGTTCCCTATGCGCAGATGACTATGTCTGCCATCCATGAGTCCACTGACGTTCTTTTGCTTCGTGGAACAACTGCGTGGAGCGGATCTGAACGGCGTTCCGCATGTATTCGATGGATCAATGTTGAGACTGTCGGCCCGCTCGTGAATGCATCCGAGGTGATTGGTGTTGTTCCTGAGTGGGCAGAGCCGACCCCGCCAATCGATGGTATCCACGCACGCGCAGCAGCTGTTGGAATTGGTTGGCCGCTCCCGGTGATTACTGCTACCTGGCGCGCCGATCGAGGCGATGAGGGTTTCCCGCCGCCAGCAGAACGTGATACCAGTGGTGAAAGCCCAAAGGAAGCGGTTCGACGAGTTCTGGGTGATGACCCACACGCTTCGCGCCGAGTGATGCTTCCACACGTGCTCTTTGACGCTGTGGTGCTCGCCCTGCCGTGGTGGTTGATACTTGAGGTGGTCGCGTGGTTAAAAGCGCGGCGCGTCAGTCAACCGGCATCAATGGCATGATCACACGAATGATGATCGCGAGTCCAATGAAGAGCGACAGCATGCCAACAACAATCTGTGCAGACATGCGGGCAACTGATGGCCAGTAGCCGTGCAGATCTTTCTGTCGAACCGCACGCCAAGCCATGCTGACACCGATCGCGAGTGGAAAAACCAATGCCCACCAGTAAGTGGAAACACTAGGAGCGGGTTGCAGAAAGGGGATCCACGCGAGCATGCTTGACATCCTACGGTTGTGCGGGACTGTTGGGTTGCGCGGTGCTGGTGGGTTGCGTCGAGCTAATGGGTTGCGTGGAGCGAATGGGTCACGTGGTACTGATTTCTCGCGTGGTAATGACGCCTTGTGTGGCACCGATGCCGTGTGAGGCACCAATATCTTCTATGGCACTGCTGTACGGGTCACTGCTCGAGCTTGGACCCGCTTTCCGAGTGAGCACACCGGACACCAGCACGGCACATGCCACTGCACAAAGGGCAAGCGCTGCTGGTGCGGCCACTATCGCGCAGAATTGCATACGTGTGCGGGTTGCGGGGACGAAGCGCTCGCCGATACCAATGAGTGCAGGTGATATCGCCAACATCACCCAAGTCCACCACGGGAAGCCGCTCTCGTCGTAGCCGGCACCAATGAACATGCACGCGGTGAGCGCGCAGGTGTACGCCGTAGCGCCCGCGCGACCGAGCCGGACAGATGGAACAATCGCAGCGGCCACTGCCAGTGCTGCGCTACCTCCACTCAGGGCTCCAAGAACAATGCCAAGCTTTGCAAACCCACTGAGTACACAGAGGACGCTTGCGCATGCCGCAATGATCCACAGTGCGACGAACGGCGCCACTCTAAATTGCGTGGCTGGTTTCGCTGCGCCGAGCGAGGCGACAACGGCGATGGTTGCAGCGAGTATCTGATACCCCACTCCGGCAAATCCAGGGGGCTTGAGAATGAACATCGCACATGCAGCGGTGCCAACTGTTGCGAGCAACTGTCCAGTGGGAATCGATACGGCGCTAGTAATCACTGAAACAACCGCGCCGATCGCCAGCGCAACCGGAAGCCATTCATACGAGGTTGTGCAGGGCCACTCGAAGCCAGGTTGTAGATGAACGTGTGCCGCAATGGCGGGCACAACAATCAATAGCGGCATCCACCGGAGTGGCGTGAGCCACGACGTGGTGTGATCCGGAACCAGCGCCCGGCGACCAGCAACCGCGCCCTTGCGAGCGATCGTGTGCAACACCAACGCCGCTACAAAAACAGCGAGCGCCGGTGCAAATACCGCGCGAAGGATGATGTCTAGTTCCATGAATGCCGGCCGTGAATCACTTCTTGGCTAAAGCGCCCTCAAGACCAACGACGATCTTCACGTCATCGCCAATGGCACCCTTGTCAGTGCCATACTTGATGCCAAAGTCGCTCCGCTTGATAAGCAATTGCGCCTCAAATCCAGCCTTTGGACCGCGCCCCATGTCCGCCATCCCACAGTACTCCACGCGTGCAACGACCGACTTTGTCACGCCGTGCAGCGTCAGGTCACCAGTGACGTCATAGGTGCCGTCATCTACCTTCAGCGCGCTGGTGCTCTTGAAAGTCATTGATGGAAAGTCTTTCGCAGAGAAGAAGTCGGGGCTGCGAAGGTGTTTGTTGAGATCATCATTCGCCGTGTCAACTGACTCCACCTTGATGGTGATGTCAAATTTCATTCCCTCGGCCTTGCCTGGCGCGAAGGTGAAGTTGCCCTCTATGTCATTGAATCGGCCCCAGAACTGACCGGCTCCAAGGTGGTGCACGCGAAAGAGTGCCATGGAGTGAACGTCATCGACTGTGAATACTTGTGGACCACTGGCCGCTGCGGCTGGTGGCGTCGCGGTCTTGGGAGCCGCTGGTGCCTCTTGTTGAGCAAGGCCCAACATAAGAGCGCTACTCAATGCGCTGACAGAAACAATGGCGAGCCAGGGACGACGATGATTAGTAGTGGTGGTCATGGGGATGAAAGAGTAATGGAACCGGAGCGCAGATCTGTGGAAGTGCTAGTAAGTTATAGGACTTTATTAGTCTGGTAGGCGATTTTTGTCGAAACCAATACGTTGCATGAGCCCATCGAATTCATCAAGGGAGAAGAACTGGATTCGCAACTCTCCAGAGCCCTTCTTGCGCCCAACCCGAATGTCCACCCGGGTACCGAGGTGTTGTTGAAGCTGGCGCCGCAGGTCGGCTAGGTGAGCACTCTTGGGAGCGCGCCCCTTTGGCTTGGTTGGTGATGTTCCACGTGGAACTCCCGCTGTGTCCCGAATTGCTCCCTCAAGTTCACGAACAGACCATCCGTGGACGGCCGCCTGCTCTGCGAAGTTTCGTCGAACCCCCACCTCTGTTACACCCAAGAGCACCTTGGCGTGACCCAGAGAGATTGCACCCGAGCGAACGTGTGAGGCAGATCCCCCGTCGAGGTCATTCAGACGCAAGAGGTTTGAGACCGTCGCGCGATCAAGGCCAACCCGCCCAGCCAAGTCATGATGGGTCAATCCAAAGTCATCCGCCAGCCGACGAAGCGCTGCGGCTCGGTCCATCGGGTTCAGGTCTTCGCGCTGCAAGTTCTCAATCAGCGACAACTCAGCGGCCTGGCGATCATCGACCAGTTGGACAATGGCGGGGATTTCCGTGCGACCCAACTGGTCCATGGCGCGCCAACGGCGTTCGCCAGCGATCAATTCAAACCGGCCAGTAGAGCCAGGAAGTGGGCGAACCACCACTGGTTGCATCAATCCAGACTGCTCAATACTGCGCGCCAGTGTGTCTAATGCCACCGGATCCATACCGCCGCGGGGCTGGTACTTGCCTGGCTGGATGGCTCGAACAGCGATAAAGGTGACCATTCCATCCGCCAACTGGGAGGGCGTGGCGTTTGCGTGGAGCGTTGTTTGTGTGGGCTTGGGCTCTACTGTTCCTACGCTGGCACGAATACCAGACTGATTGGTTTCGCTCGCCTTGACGGTCATCGCTGGCTCGGAAGAGTCAATGATGGGCGTCTCTGGCATGGCTGGAGTGGCTGCAACCGTTGGTCGCTGGATTGACACTGGAATCAAACTTCCCAATCCGCGGCCGAGCTTGGACTGTGTCATCTTGGTGCGATCATCGGGGGTCTTGGCCATGGGGATTCCTTGTGTGATGTTCCACGTGGAACATGTTGATGCCGAAAGATCGGCGAGGCAGGATGGAAATCGTATCGGCGAATCCACAATGGCAGCACAAGTGCGGACACAACGAATCGAAGGAGACGTTTATTGGAGATCAACCATCGAGATACTGATGCCAGCAATGGCGACAAGCCATAGGAGGCGAAAGCGGCTGACCCGCCAAGCTCGTTACCAAACACAATTCATCGAGATCAGTAGGACAGAGCCCGTACTAGTCAATAACTAATATGAATTCGGCTGGGGTTTGATCGGTTGTGCGTAGGAAAGGGCTGTCATTTGAAATTCGTGAATACGTGGTGATATAGCGCGATTATGTATCGATCATGCGCTTATCTGCTGCGATCGTGGTGCTGCGTGGTGATGGTGGATGAGTCCCGCAGCGACTTGGAGACGCTGTGATGCATCTCCATCATTTGCAGGATTCAAGCGCCTGATCTCAGGCCAATAGAACAGTGTCTTGGCAAGCTGGGCGCGCCACCTTGGTGGGCATGGCTGCCATGATGCGTGTTTCCATGCCTACTCGAGCCGCGTCATCGCCGTGGTTCAAGACCACCAAGCCAGTAACATGCCCGCTTCCGGCAAGCCAATCACACATTTGGTCTGCATCAGCGTGCCCACTGAGGCCCTGAAGTCGGGAAATGCGCGCCCGAACATCAATCTCCGTGCCATTGATTCGCACACGTTTCGCCACTCCACTCGCCAGTGATTCAGCCATGGAGCCCGGCAACACGTAGCCGGTAAAGACCACAAATCCACGATCGTGGCACAGTGCATTCTCAAGGTGATGCAACACTGGACCAGCATCGCAGAACCCACTACCAGCAAGAATGATGCCCGCGCCTTCGCGCCCGGCAATCTTCAATGAGTGTTTGCGTGACCACAAGCAATGCAACGAATCGAATTCAAACGGTGAATGCCCACGACCAATCATTGCACGAGCAGTCGCTGAGAGCAATGATGGATGCTGAACACATAGTTCAGCTGCGCGAATGGCCATTGGGCTGTCGAGATACACAGGAATTTCATCAAGCAGTCCTTCACGCGACAACTGCGCAAGGTGATGAACAAGTACTTGCGCACGCCCAACACTGAAGGTGGGCATGATGGCAGTGCGGCGACCGTGCCGACAATGCTCGATCACTTCACGCAATGATGCGTCGGTATCGGGCGCGTGTGTTCCAATCGGGCGGCTACCAGTTGTTGACTCCATCACCACTACGTCGGCTTCAGGAGCGTGGCCACGCGCGGCGAGGTAGGTCTCACCAGCAGGGCCAATATCGCCTGAAAAAACCACTCGAATGCGCGATGCGCCATGGGCTATTTCCAACTCAACCGATGCACTGCCAATGATGTGGCTTGCATCATGGAGGCGCATACGAATGCCAGAGGCGATCTCTCGCCACACTCGATAAGGCACACCAACTAAATTTCGACTGACGCGCTCAGCATCGCCACGCGCATACAAGACCGGCGGATCTTCATGCCGATCATCCACCTTGAGAGACGGGTCTGGTGGTGGATCAAGTACAACTGCATCTGGACCAG
>JBILYM010000015.1:0-18208 GCA_044377725.1 Phycisphaerales bacterium | reverse complement strand
TTGCGCGCATGAACGGCGTGAACCTGCGCACGGTTGGTAGTGGAAACATTGGCGCCACCAATGTTTCGCGTGCACTTGGATGGAAATGGGGCGTGTTGGTGTATCTACTTGATGCGGTCAAGGGTGCTGCTCCGGTCCTGCTTGCCGGCTGGATGGCCGGCATTCTTGGGCACCCTGCTGATCAAATTCCACGCGCTGACATGTGGTGGTGGCTGATGATGCCCATCGCGGCAGTGCTTGGGCATATGTTCAGTCCGTTCGTTGGATTCAAGGGCGGCAAGGGCGTGGCGACCGGCAGCGGCGCCATGTTGGCGATCTGGCCGATACTCACTGGACCGCTCTTGGTAGCGATTGGGCTATGGGCGATCATGATTGCACTCACACGCACCATGAGCATTGCCAGCATGCTGGCGGCCGTCTCCATTCCGCTTACGGTGGCCGCCGCAGCCATCATGACCACCGGCGCAGGCACCACGGATGGCGAGTTACCCGTTGCACATGCCCTACCCGCGGTCATCGTCACCGCAGGCGTTGCGGCGTTGGTGGTGTGGAAACACCGCAGTAATCTTGAACGAATCCTCAAGGGGACCGAACCCCGCTTGGGAAGCAAGAGTTAACCGATCGCGCCATTGCCCACGCCGTGCATCGGGCACTACGATCTGCACCGTGACGAAGGACGCAACACACGCCGTCGATGAGCATTCGGGATATCGCTCGCCGCTTGAAACTCGCAACGCCAGTGCACGCATGCGCAGCACCTGGAGCGCGCGCCGAAAGTTTGGTACGTGGCGCCGTATCTGGCTCGCACTGGCGGAATCGCAACACGAACTTGGACTCCCAGTGACCGCCGCGCAGGTCACCGAACTGCGCGCGCACCTCGATGACATTGACTTTGCCAATGCCGACGCGCACGAAGCTCGCCTCCGTCACGACGTCATGGCGCACGTGCATACCTTCGGTGACGCTGCGCCTCACGCGCGCGGCATCATCCATCTTGGCGCCACCAGCCAAGACGTGGTGTGCAACGCGGACACACTGATACTGCGTGATGCGCTCACCATCATCGCCGAGAAATTGGCGCGCGCGATTGATCGCGCCGGCACGTTTGCCGCCGAGTATCGTGCCCTACCCACGCTCGGTTGGACGCACTTTCAGCCCGCACAACCGACCACCGTCGGCAAGCGCGCCACCCTGTGGGCGCAGGATTTGGCGATTGCGCTCTCAGAAATCGAAGGCCGTATTGATGGCATGCGCCTGCGCGGCCTACGTGGCGCCACTGGAACGCAGGCTTCATATCTCGGGCTCTTGGGTGGCGACGCCGCCAAGGTGGAAGCATTAGAACGAAGCTTTGCCGCAAAGCTCGGTTGGCCAGCGGAGCGATGCTGGCCAGTGTGCGGACAAACCTACCCGCGCCTGGTGGACGCACAGATTCTCTCCAGCCTGGCAATCGCCGCCGCCGCCATTCACAAGTGCTGCAATGATCTTCGACTGCTGGCAAACCTCAAGGAAATCGAGGAACCGTTTGAAGCCGAACAGATCGGCTCCAGTGCCATGGCCTACAAGCGCAACCCAATGCGCTGCGAACGCGCCACCGGACTGGCGCGATTCGTAATGAATCTCTCGGGTAACGGGCTTGATACTGCAGCCACCCAGTGGCTCGAACGCACACTGGATGACAGCGCCAATCGTCGCTTGTCGCTTCCCGAAGCGTTCTTGGCACTTGATGGCGCGCTCGACATTCTTGCCAATGTCTTCGGTGGCTTAGTAGTGCACCGCGCTTCCATTCGCGCCCGCTTGGATGCCGAACTTCCGTTCATGGCAAGCGAAGACATTCTCTTGGCTGCCACCGCGCGCGGAGCGGATCGCCAGCATGCGCACGAAGCAATTCGTGTTCATAGTCAGGCCGCTGGACATGCTGTGAAGAGCGAAGGAAAGCCCAATGACCTGCTGGCGCGCCTCCGCAAGGAGTCGCTCTTTGCAGGGCTGGATCTTGATGGACTCTTGGATGCATCCGCGTACATCGGCCGCGCACCGGAGCAAGTGGACGCGTTTGTTGCAGATGTCGTGCAGCCAATTCGCACCCGGTACCGCGCAACCATCGCCGACGAACCACAGGTACGGGTGTAAGCGCGCATTCACGCGCATGAACTCAACCGCCCACGCAGCATTCACTGACATCGCGCTTTGCAACAGCGGATCGCAACAAAGGTCTCCACTATGGCACTTCCCCGACTTCGCCCTGAATCCACCGCGCTTCTTGTGATTGACGTACAGGACCGACTGATGCCCACGATCGCGGCCCGCGAACAGGTCGAGACCAATTGCGCGTTGCTCGCACGCGCTGCCGGTGCACTGGGAATGCCGGTCATCTGCACCGAGCAGTACGTACGCGGCCTTGGGGGAACGGTTGCAACGGTGCGTGAAGCGCTCCCGGCCACTGCTGAGGTCATTGAGAAGACACAGTTCAGCGCCCTGGTGGATGGTGTGCGCGCCGCACTACGAACGCAACGACGTCCCACGGTGTTGGTCTGTGGCGTCGAAGCGCATGTGTGTGTTCTGCAGACGGTGCTGGACCTTGTTGCCGCTGGATGGACGGTCTTTTATGCCACCGATGCAATTTCTGCGGGTCAAGTCGACCAAGTGGAACACGCATTCCGCCGCATGGATCGCGCCGGCGCGCTTCCCACCGGAACGCTCGGAGCCATGTACGAGCTGATCGGTGATGCATCACACCCGTCGTTCCGCGACATCCTGGACCTTGCCAAGCGAGTGCCTAAAAACGCCTGACGCGTTGCCGACGAAATTCGCCAACAACGCGTCAGGATTGCGTTTCAGTTGTCATGCGCCCCACGCGCCTCATGCGCCATACGGCGGAAGCGCCGGCGCCAGAAGCCGCCTGCTTACTGAGCAGGACCGCCTTCGGCGGCATCACGAAGGTTCAGGACGCCCTGTCGAACGGACTGGGCGCACTCCTTGACTTCCTGCATGGTCTTGCGGACGCGGGTGCCCGCAGCCTTGTTGCCGCCAACGGCCTTCTTGATGTCGTCATCGCATTCCACGATGAGCTTCTTCATTCTTTCATATGCATCCATGGTCTGATCTCCTCTGGAATTGGGTTTCGTCGTACATGCGCCGCGGGGTTCGCGGCGGGCAATTCGTGAATCGGGACCCCCAAGGACCCCTCTTGCTCTCCAAGCGTACCCGGGGCGGACGCCGCTAGTTGGCAGATCTGCCAAAAATACCGGGTTCAGGACGCTAAAAACGCCCCTGCGCTGTGCAGCAGGTTCTGAATCAACACATTATCATTTCCCTGATACCCTCCTTCCCGACCCTCCGGAGACGCCCGTGGCTACCGAATTCGTCGTTGACCTTGCTGCCATTGACACCAGTACGGTTCTCTTTGGCGGCGACGCCCTGAACGACTGCCTCCCGCAAATGGGGCACATGCGCCAATGCGACGGCGTGCTCTGGCACAATCCCGAATTCACCATGGGCGTCGGTCACAAACTGGTCCGGCCTGACGAATTCTGGGTCGAGGGGCACATTCCGGGCCGACCGCTCCTTCCTGGAGTACTCATGATCGAGGCCGCCGCGCAATTAGCCAGCTTTCTGAACACCAAGAGCGGGCGCGTGAAGGGGTTCCTTGGTTTCACCCGCTGCGATGAGGTGAGCTTCCGGGGCCAAGTGGTTCCGGGCGACACCCTGTACCTCTTGGCGAGCTTGATGGAGTTCAATCGACGCCGATTCGTCTCGCACTGCCAAGGGGTGGTCAATGGCAAGTTGGTCTTTGACGGCAAGATCACGGGAATGACCCTCTGACGGCAGCGCTCGCAGGCGGTACCGTGTTTCTTCCATGCCGCTTCCTCCGCTCCGATGTGCCCCGATCCTGAAGCCTCGTGCCTGGGGCGGTCGCTCCCTGACAAAACTTGGCAAGTTGGTACTCCCGGCGCCGGCGGCCCCCGTTGGAGAAAGTTGGGAAATCGCCGACCTCGCCGCGCCGGTCAGTGATGGCATCTCCCACGTGGCCAGCGGGCCGTTCGCGGGCCAAGGACTTTCACAACTGATCGCCAGCCATGGCAGCGCGTTGCTTGGTCGCGCTCGTGCACTGTCGGGACACTTTCCACTGCTGATCAAGTACCTCG
Organism: Phycisphaerales bacterium; assembly: GCA_044377725.1. GTDB lineage: Bacteria > Planctomycetota > Phycisphaerae > Phycisphaerales > SM1A02 > UBA966. Next base: position 14,066 of record JBILYM010000015.1, on the reverse strand, counting down.
ATGCCGCAGAGAATCTCTCCGTGCAAGTGCACCCGACTGCCGAGTACGCGCGCACTCATCCCGGCGCGCACCTGAAGACGGAGGCATGGTTCGTGATTTCCGCCACTCCGGGAGCATCGATCTACCGAGGTGTTCGACCCACGGTGACGCCTGCGGAATTCCGCGCCGCCATCGCTGACGGAAGCGCAGTGGACCTCTTGGTCCGCGAGCCGGTGATCGCAGGCGACTGCATTCCGCTGGAGAGTGGGCTGTGCCACGCACTTGGTACCGGCGTCGTGGTTGCCGAGGTGCAAACACCAAGCGACACAACGTTCCGCGTGTTTGATTGGAATCGCAACGACCCTGCGCGACCACTGCATATTGAGCAAGCAATGGAGTGCATCTTGTTCGGCGAGGCACAGCGGCTTCCCGATCGACCAATCACATCGATCGCCCGCGCCAAACCGCTGTGGAGCGATGGGCTACGCGCCGCCACACTCTGTGCGAACGACTACTTTGAAATTGAGGCGATCGAAGCATCTCCATCCGGTGATGCGGCCCCATTTGGCTGCAGCACTGACAATGCGCCGGTCATAATCATGCTGGTGCGCGGCGAGGCAGTGATGGAAACGAACGGCCATCGCCCCGAACATCTGCGCGCTGGTGACACCGTGCTTCTTCCGGCAGACCTGGTTCCGACCACCATTGACCTAGCACCCGAGTCACTGCTCCTGCGCGCCGTCATGCCAGATCCGGCCCGCAACATCAACGATGCCCGGCCACACGGAGAGCACCTCTCATGATCACGCTCATACTCGGTGCGCTGCTCGGGGCTTTGCATGGCGTGCAGGCTCCGCCGGTCGCGCCAGCACCACCGCAGCAGCGGGTCGGCCCGTCAACCGTTGTTCCACCACCGTTCGTTCCAACAGCGGGCGCTCAGCCTGCTGCGGGTGGCACGAAACCTGGCACGATGCCTCCGCCGTACATCGAAGGCGCTAGTCAGTTTCTTGTGCAACCCGGTCAGACTTGGCAGCACATCCTTGCCGATGTGAAGCCCGGCGATGAAATCATCTTTCCCGCTGGGTTCCATGTTGCGCAAGTGATCGATGGACTGCAAGGAACACGCGAGAAGCCGATCTTCATACGCAGCCGTGACCGCATTCCTGCTGCCGTTGCATGTGATGGCGATGGTTGGGTCTTTCGCAGATGTAAGCATGTGGTAGTTGAAAACATCATGTTTCTCAGCCCGCGCGGTGCTGCGGTGGTGATTGACGGGCGCGACGGCGAAGTGGCACCAGAACAACCTTGGCCTGCTGAATTCACACTACGCAGTTGCACCATCAATGGTGCGCGCGTCAATGTGGAGCAAGATGCGGTGCGCTTGCAATCGGTCACCAATGTTCGCATTGACCAAGTGCAAGTAGAGGGATGGAATGATGCCGCGGTTGAGATTGTTAACTCGCGCCGAGTCTTGGTGCGCGGGTTGATGATGGTGCCCAACAACACCTTGACCCAGAACGTTGGCATCAAGGTGCTCGGGGACTCCGGACTGATTTCTGTGACTGGATGTGCATTCAACAAGACCATTCGCACTGGAGTGCAAGTCGGAACTGCATGTCCTGGTGGCGATGTGAAGTTTGCACCGGCAGTGGATCAGATGCGCATTGATCGCTGCATCTTTGATGGCGTTGGTACCGGGGTCTCGATCGTCAATGTGCGCGACTTGGTGCTTTCACGGGCCACGCTCATCAACCCGACCGATGCGATCTACGCAATCCCTGATGATGCCGGAACAATCAGCAAGGCGCTCGTGGAGAAGTGTTTGGCGTTCTGGGCTCCTGGTACGTTGGCCAAATTCTCGCCGCATCCAGAGCGCTTTCTTCCACCCAGCGTGACCCTGAGCGACAACCTGTGGTATTCGATTGAACTTCCCGCCGCCTGGGAAGTCCTCGGCGCGCCGTTTGGCTTCCAGAGCGCGGCGCAATTGACGAGCCTCGATCCGGGGATCGAAACCACCACCCTTCGACCAAGAAACGGGGAAGCCCTGCGGTACGGCGCCCACAGTATTGCCGCCACGCAGGGAAAACGGCTTCCAGACGACCCCGTGGACAGCGATCCCGCACCCATGGTGCCGCCGCGGCAACCCTGACTCATCCGCGAGCGGTTCCCTGTATCCTCCCTGCCCCCTCGCAACCTTCCCGGTTGCGGGGTCCGTGCATGAATTCCAAGGTCGGGTGCCGCGGCGCGGCCGACCTCACAGAACGATCCGCCGCACGACTCCAGACGGAGCCACCACAGACATGCCCAGCACTGGCACGATCAAGCAAGTCATCGGTTCGACTTTCGACGCACAGTTCCCTGAGAACGGGATTCCCGAGATCTTCAACGCACTGACCGTGGAGTTTGAACTCAACGGTCAGAAGCAAGTCCTCGTCGGCGAGGTTGCCAAGCACCTTGGCGGCGGCATGGTTCGCTGCGTGGCGCTGGCGTCCACCGACGGTCTGCGCCGCGGTACCCCATGCGTCGACACTGGTTCGCCAGTGCGCGTGCCCGTGGGCGAAGGCGTGCTCGGACGCGTGTTCAACCTCCTCGGTCAGCCCGTGGATGAACGCGGACCGGTGAACACCACCGACACGGCACCGATCCATCGCTCCGCTCCAACCATTGCCGACCTCAACCCGAAGACCGAAATGCTGCAAACCGGCATCAAGGTCATCGATCTGCTGTGCCCATTCGTGCGCGGTGGAAAGATCGGACTGTTCGGCGGCGCCGGCGTAGGCAAGACCGTGGTCATCCAAGAGATGATCGCCCGCGTTGCTCGTAACTTCGGTGGATACTCAGTGTTCGCCGGCGTCGGTGAGCGCACCCGCGAAGGCAACGATCTCTGGCTGGAAATGCAAGAAGCTGAGTACACCGATGCGAACGGGCAGAAGATGCACGTTCTGGACAAGGTGGCCATGGTGTTCGGTCAGATGAACGAGCCACCAGGCGCACGTCTGCGCGTAGCACTGAGCGCGCTCACGATGGCAGAGAACTTCCGCGACAAGAGTGGTAAGGAAACCCTGCTGTTCGTCGACAACGTGTTCCGCTTCACACAGGCTGGCTCCGAGGTATCCGCACTGCTCGGCCGCATGCCGAGCGCCGTGGGATACCAGCCGACGCTGTCCACGGAGATGGGTGCCTTGCAAGAGCGCATCACCTCCACCAAGGACGGCGCCATCACCTCCGTGCAGGCGATTTACGTGCCCGCCGATGACTTGACTGACCCGGCACCAGCAACCACGTTCACCCACTTGGATGCGTTCATCGTGCTTGAGCGCAAGATCGCTGAGAAGGGCATCTACCCTGCTGTCGATCCGCTCTCTTCAACGAGTCGCATCTTGGATCCGCAGATCGTCGGCGAGCGCCACTACAAGGTGGCGCGTCGCGTGCAGAACATCTTGCAGCGCTACAAGGATCTGCAGGACATCATCGCCATCCTCGGCGTTGATGAACTGAGCGAAGACGACAAGCTGTCCGTGTCACGCGCGCGCAAGTTGGAGCGATTCCTTAGCCAGCCGTTCTACGTTGGTGAGATCTTCACGGGTCTGCCCGGCGTCACCACGACGCTCGAAGAGACCATCGACAGCTTCGAGCGCATCTGCAGCGGCGAGGGCGACAACCTCCCTGAAAGTGCGTTCATGTACGTCGGTACCTTGGACGATGCCCGTAAGAAGGCAGAAAAGATGGCTGCGGCCGTCTGAATCGCCTCGGCGCGACCATCACGACACTCCCATCGCGGGACGCAATTGCGTCCCGCGATGTGTTTTTAGACTTCCACCGATGGTCCGATGGTGGTACGGTGGGTGCATGGTCCACGCCACCCTGCTACTGGTTGTTGCGTTGCAAGCCCCTGCCGGGGCGGGACCGTCAGCCACACCGCCGCAGAATCCGCCACCGAGCCGCTTGATCGAACGACAACAAGTGCGACCAAGCCGCGTGCGTGCTCGTGAGAATCTTGCGCGTGATCCCAACGAGCCGGATCCCGCAGAGATGGCACCGGAACCAACGCCCGAGCCGGAGTTGCCAGAGCCAACGCCCGCACCGGCGGTCGCTCCTGCTGCCGCGCCCGCAGCCGCCAGTCAGCCAGCTGCACTCGCACCGATGGTGCCTTCAGCGCTTGCCCCCGGTAACACTGCCACCGGCGCCTCGCCCGCAGTCGCAAGCCCCGGCGTCGGCGCGGCGCCAACCGGTGCCAAAGCGAAATTTGTGTTCGACCCGCAACCACTGGCACCGCTCACGATGCTGGTTGGCCCGGCGATCGGCGCCCTGTGGTTAGTGACACGGCGCGGGATGGGTTCGTCAGCGGGTTAAGGAGTTGGCTGAACGGGCGCAGCGCTGGGGGCAGCACCCGGTGCAGACTCCGTGCGCTCGGCTGAATCAATTGGATCAACTGGATCGCGCGAACGCTTCGCGTCTGCCCACGAAGGCGGGCGGAATCCACTGACCTTACCGTCGGGGCCAAAGAACACGCACCAGGCGCGCTCGTCGGCTTCGTCGGGATACACAGCCCGTGTGGCGAAGCTTGAAAGCGTGTCGCCGTACTGCCAACGCTCCCCGCGCAACGGACTCGGCGCATGGGTAGCAGGCGTACCTGGTTTGACAACCGCGGCCGGCGGCGGAATGTAACTACTTGAAGGTTCGCCAAGTGCGCCAGCCACCTCATCGTGCGTCATGCCAACGCGCATGCGATTCCAATTCATCTCATACCTAGGCGCTTGGCAACCCATGAGCGCTGTGGCAGCGACGATCGCTCCGCCCATGAATACTGCGCGCGCCCGAAGCATCAGCGCGCCAATCTCGCCAGCGCGGCGGTGCAGTCATCAGCGAGCGGCGCCACGGCCACTCCGGATCCAACAGCGCGACGCATCCAAAGATCGGGAGTGACGCGACCAATAGAGCAGATCCGCTTGGTTTCGGTGGCCAAATCCTTCCCCTGCATGTGCGAACGGATCTGGTGACTGATCACATGGCCAAGTGTGTAATCCGCCAAGTACAACGGATGCCCAACCATATGTTGATACGCCGCCAAGATGTGCGTGTGATCCGGACCAAAGTCCTGCTGGTAGTAACGCGTCCAGACATCCGCTGCAATGGCAAGCGTTGCATCGCGCAGTGCAGCAGGCGTTGCGCCCGGGTTTGCATAGATCCAGCGCCACATACGCAGTTCAACCAAACTGGGGCCGGCGATTTGCCGTGCTGCCAACATGGTGGCTACTGCATCAATGTCCTGGGCACGCTGCATGTCAGCGGTGTCCTCAATTCCAAGCACACGCTTGGCGAGTGACTGGTACAGGAATGCAAATGCTTCTGTGCATGCCGTGTTCGGCACATTCTGCAGCGCAGGTCGCGGTGCATTGAACGCGCTGTAGAGCTGCTCAAGGTTGTGTCCAAGTTCATGCATCGCGGTATCGAATCCGTCCCAGCCGAGTTCATCCTTGAGACGATTGGTGCGTAGCCACGCCCCGTATTCACCAAGCATTGGGCGCATGGCGTGACCGGAACCCTTGGCAATTTCCACCTTGATGCGGGCGCCCAGGAAAGCGGCTTCGCTGTCAGGGAATCCCAACCCGCGCAGGACTTCAGGAAGCGCAGTTTGGAAAGCCAATTCATCAGCAAATCGAGCCTTCACGGCGGCATTCAACTCCGCCGCTGGCTTGGATTCCGCAACGTCTTCAAAGTAGATGTCCTGCGGCTCAAGTGCGCGACCGAGCCGAGTACGCAAGAACGCTGCCAGCGGCGCGCGCACCGGATGTTCAAGCAAGTCAATCAGGAGCCGCTCCACGTCCGTCTCAGGAATCTCACGCGCAAGATCAAACTTGCGAGCGATCGCAGTGGGGGCCTCTGGATAGAGAACATCAAAGCGTGCGGCAACGCCGTGATGCGCCAGAATGTGTTGATAGCGCTCTGGGCCAATCGTGTCTGCATCTGCAACGGGCTTACCACCAACGGTGTTGCGCGCCGGGTCCCATGCTGCGCCGGCGGATGTTCGCTCCATCACGCTGCGTGGGATGGTGCCGTCAATATGACGTGCCATCACCCACATCAACGCATGTTGCTTGTCCAATCCATCGGGGTCGCCGTAACCAGCTTTGATTTCTTCGCGCACCAACCAGTGCGCAAGAAGCGCGCGGTCGGGCTCAAACCAACGCTTACCTTTGGCGTCCACCATGGTTCCCACCGGCACGTGGAATTTAGCTACGAAGTTCTGCGCCTCATGACCAACGCGACGCGCATGATCGGCCAGCTCCGTTGGCACACGCGGCCCGAACTGCTGCGCAACGCGCGCTGCGGCCCATTGCTCCACGCTCCAACTATCGCCGCCAGCGAGCATGGCGCGCAAGTCCGGTCGGTCGAAATTGAGAAGCGCAATGAACGCCACCTTCTGGCGATAAAGCTGGTCCGAAAGGTCCGGCGCTGGGTCGAACGATGCCAGCACGTCATCCACTCCGGCGCACTCATCGCCGACGAGATCGTTCCAGCGTCGCAGCGACCGGCGCATTTCATACAGGTGCCCGCCGATCTGCCGGAGCGACTCCTCCAAACGCGCAAGCAGGCGCGTGCGCAGCGCAGCGTCGGAAACGAAATGCTTCTCGCACAAGGCGCGGAAGGCAGCTGCATCACCATCGGTCGCAGACCATCGATCCGCAACGCGTTTGACGCCAGCGGTTGCGTCGTTGCGAGCGGCCTCACCATGGGCGGCAACAATCGCACTGATGGCTGCTTGGCGGTCAGTATTGGAAATGACTTGCGGGAGCGTGGCGGGCGCCATTGGCGCTGATGTGCCGGGATCGGACATGGAAACCCCTCTCAATAAGTGTTGAAATCACGGCGCAGCAGGTGCGGGAGCAGAGGGCGTGACTGGCGTCGGCGCAGGAGGTGCCTTGGCGGGTGGCCCTTGGACTGGATTACAACCAAGGCAACCAGCGGCTCCCTTGGCACGGACGCTGGCAAACATGGTGAGCGGCTGTTCCTTCTCGCGGCCATACAGCTTGAGCGTTCCATAGAGCAATCCCTCGCGCGGGCTCTTGGGTGTGATGCGAACGCTGACTTTGCGCACCTTGTCATCAACCTTCTGGCCAAGCATCTCCACTTGCACTTCTGGTGATCCGCTTTCGACAGCCAAGATGTCTTCGCCAGCATCTTCCATCTCCAAACTGACATCGGTGCTACCGCCCACATCAATGCGTCCAGCATTGACGCGATAATCCTTCATACGGAAAGCGGATGTTGGAATAGTGCGTTCGCTACGAATCCAGATGTCAAAGATTGGGCACTCGGCACGATCGGTTTCGATTGCCAAATATGCAGGAAAATCAGGCTGCCATGTATCAAGATCAAACTTCACCAAGTACTGCGCGCGCGGGGCATCGCTGGCGTTGTAGCCGATGAATTCCGGCACGCGCCCGCCAACGGCGCAAATGGTGAAGGGCTTCTTATCAAGGCTCTCCACAACAAATCGACCTTGGCGCGGCTTGCCTTCAACCGCGTTGATGATGGGCGGCACCGCACGTATCGGCATGGCCGTCTCTGCACGCAGTTGAATCTCCACGACCTTTGCATACCCATCCACCAACACGCGAATACTGGCGCGGTGCGTCTGCGGCATGGCGACGCCGTCGAGCGCGGCTTCGAGCGGAACGGATTGGCCCGGCTGCAACACGGTGCCAGCCAACGCACTGGTGGTGGTGCACTTACAACTTGGGGTCACGGCCACAATCGTGAGCGGCTTCGTGCCAGTATTGGTCAGCGTGACCGTTCCCTTGTTGCCGACGCGTGGCGCCATAAATCCCAGGTCCAACACTGGCGGCTGAATGGTGATCGGCGGAAGCGAATCGATCGTGCCGGACAGATCGATGGGCGGCGCAACGGCGGGGACCGGAGACGCGGCTCGGTCCGATGCCGACTCCGGGACGTCGGGGGTGCGCACCGGCGTGGGGGCCTGAGCAAACGCGCCGGGCGCGATCAGGCTGGCAAGCACCAGGGATGACAAGCATGTCAGGGAAGTCAGGGCGACGGATCGAAAGGCACCACGAATGCGATTGGAGTTCGTGGTGGTCGTGGTGATCATGGTGATCATGGTGGTCGTAGTGATCATGGTGCTCATATAGGACCGCGAGTGTAGAAGTTTCCGTTCCCCCGGCTCAGCGTTCTGAGAGCGCAATCCCATTAGTTATAAGACTTCGACTGTCTGCACCAGGCCGCAAGGGATGAATTGATGTTCTTTTGAAATCCTGATACTTCCCATGATGCATTTCGGGGCTACATTCCGTTTGTATAAGAGGAGAGAGGATGGATGTGCTGAAGAGCGCTCCCAACCTTTAACCAAAGACACCGTTCGGCCTTGGAGGGCCTGCCTGAAGTCACTTTGCCCTCCCGCCAGACGCACATCGCTTGCGGTGTGAATTAAATAGCCCTTTTCCCTCCCTCCGCCCCCAAATCCTCACCGATTTGGGGGTATTTCTTTGTCGAGTGCTTTTTGGGGGCGCCTGCGCAGTTGGGCGCCCCGCGCTCAGGGGCGGACGGGGGCACCACTGGAGTGAGTGAACCGAGCAATCATGCGCACTCCGGGGCGATCACCCCGCCTTCGCTATCCTCCGCTGTTCACCTCAACTATTTAGGAGCACTCCGCGTGAAGTCGACCGAACTGAAGTCCAACATGGGTATCAAGATTGACAACAAGCTGTACCTCATTACCCGGTTGGAGCACCGAACGCCCGGAAACCTTCGCGCTTTCATCCAAGTCACCATCCGGGATCTGAACAACGGCGCCATTCTGGAGAAGCGCCTCCGCTCCGGTGAGGAAGTTGAGCAGGTCGACCTCGACCGCCGCCAGATGGAATACCTGTACGAGCAAAACGGCAAGTTCGTCTTCATGGACCTGGAGTCGTTCGATCAGGTGGAGCTTCCCAAGGAAATCATCGGCGACATGCCGCTGTACGTTCTGCCGAACAGCCAAGTGGTTGTGTTGTGGTGCGATGGCCGGCCGATCTCCATTGAAATGCCGATGTCTGTTACGTTGGTCGTCACCGACACCGCTCCCGGCATCAAGGGTGCAACGGCCACCAACCAGCTGAAGGAAGCAACCTGCGAGACCGGGCTCAAGACCCGCGTTCCGCCGTTCATCGTCACTGGCGAGAAGATCATCGTGGGCACCGAGGACGGCGCCTACAAGGAACGCGCGTAACTGATCGCGTAACACTCTGCCTCAAATGAACGCGCCGCGCGGCTCTTTGCCGCGCGGCGCTTTATTTACTTGTGCGCATCGCTTACGTGCGCGTTGATTCCGTTCGCTTTACTTTCGGACCGCGAGCGCAGCCGTCACTACCGCATCGACCGTGAAACCGAAGTGCTTGATCACCTGCGGTGCAGGGCCGCTCTCGCCAAAGGATCGCATGGCGATGACTTGCCCATCGAGCCCGACGTAGTCGCCCCAACCGCTAGCGCTGCCCATCTCCACCGCAACGCGGGCACGCACAGCCGGCAGAAGCACGGAGTCGCGATATGCCTGCGTCTGCCGATCAAACACAAGCGTGCACGGCATGCTGACCACACGGGCGCGCACCCCTTGTTCAGCAAGCTTGGCGTGCGCGTCAACACACAGACCAATTTCACTGCCGGTGGAGATGAGAATCACTTCTGGCACCCCACCACCGATTGGGTCAAGCAGCACGTAACCACCCTTCTGCGCCCCGGCCGCGGGAGCGCAACGTGTGCGGTCCAGCGTTGGCACATTCTGACGTGTCAGTGTCATCATGGTTGGCGTACTGCGGGACTCCATCGCCCAACGGAACGCCTCGGCAGCCTCGTTGCCATCACACGGCCGCCACACGGCCAGATTGGGCATGGCGCGCAGGCTCGCTAATTGCTCTACCGGCTGGTGCGTGGGACCGTCCTCGCCGACGCCGATCGAATCATGCGTGAATACCCACAGGCACGGAATTTTCATGAATGCGCTGAGGCGGATCGCCGTGCGCATGTAATCGGTGAAGACCAAGAAGCCCGAGCCAAAGGCGCGCAGACCGCTGAGAGTCATGCCATTGACCATGGCTCCCATGGCGTGCTCACGAATTCCAAAGTGCATGTTGCGGCCGTCATAGGTGCCGCCAAACTCCGGCGCGTTGAATGTGCCCGCGCCCTTCAGGAACGTCTTGTTACTTGGGGTGAGATCGGCGCTCCCGCCGATCATCCACGGGATACGTTCCATGATGGAGTTGATCACCTTGCCACCCGTCGAGCGCGTGGCATCGCCCTTGGGATCAGCGGGGAACGGTGCAATACCAGCGTCCCAACCGGTGGGCAAATCACCGCGCCACATCGTCTGCAATTCCTGCGCGCGCTCGGGATGCGCGGCCTGATACGCGGTCCATGTGGAATTCCACGCCGCGCGCTTGGCAGCACCGCGAGCTCCCATCGTTTCTGCAAAGCGCTCGCGCACGCCAGCCGGCACTAGGAATTTCGGCTCCAACGGCCAACGATAGAACGCTTTGGTCTTGGCAATTTCCGCCTCGCCCAATGGCTCGCCGTGGGCCTTGGACTTGTCCTGCACTTCCGGCGAACCCCAGCCGATGTGACTATCGACAATGATCATCGTCGGGCGATCGGTGGTGGCACGCGCGGAAGCAAATGCCTGTGCCAGTGCATCAACATCGTTGGCATCCTTGACATGTTGCACGTTCCAGCCATAGCCATGGAAACGCGCCGTGACGTAGTCAGAGCAGGAGAGATCCGTGCTGCCGTCAATGGTGATGCGGTTATTGTCAAAAATCCAGCACAAATTTCCCAAACGCATATGACCCGCGGCACTTGCTGCCTCATGCGAAATGCCTTCCATCAGGCAACCATCACCGCAGATGGCAAAGACGTGGTAATCAAAGAGCTCTTGCGCTGGCGTGTTGTAACGCGCGGCAAGGAACTTACCGGCGATGGCCATGCCAACCGAATTACCGAGTCCCTGACCGAGCGGACCAGTAGTTGTTTCGATACCGGTCGTCACTCCAAACTCTGGATGTCCGGGGCAGCGCGAACCAACTTGGCGGAATTTTTGAATGTCATCCAGCGTCACCGCAAGGCGACCAGTTGGTGCACCGGCTGCATCCGTATCGATCACACCGGCGAGGTGCAGGAGCGAATAGAGCAACATGCATGCGTGGCCATTCGAGAGGACGAATCGATCACGATTGGGCCAGTGCGGCGCGGCGGGGTCATAGTTGAGCGAATCCTTCCACAGCGCATAACCCACCGGTGCAAGACCCATCGGCGCGCCGGGATGCCCGCTATTGGCGGCTTGGACGGCATCCATGGACAGCGTGCGAATGGTGGTGATCGCCAATCGATCGATGAGCGGCACGTCAGCGGGGGTACCGGCGATTGGGTCGATGGCAGGAACGGCAGTTGATGCGGGCGCGGCGGTCATTCGCGAAGACTACCGCGGCGCCAAACGAGATCGGGGATGCGGTGGAACGAGTTCGTGCGGGGTTGCGTTGAGGCATCACGGTTGCGTACTGGTCGGCGTTGAGGCATCACGCGTTTGTACTGGCCCGCATTCGCCTTACGAGGACGGCCGCTGAGCGCGGCCCTGTCCTCTCCGGCGCCTGCGGCCAGGATGCGTTGGCGGAGATCAACAGACTGCGGATGGTGGAGCGCGCCAACGCCCACACGCCCCCAGACGCGGAAGCGCCAGGGGGCGTGGAGTGTGGACACTGGCCGAAGCCAGCGTGGAGTGCAGAGTGATGTCAGGCGCGACGGCGGCGAGCGCCGACGAGACCAGCGGCACCGAGGATCGCAAGTGCGCCGGGGGCGGGGACCGAGAAGTTGAAGGACGACGGGGTCGCAGTGCCCGACATTTGTTGAGTGATGACGTAGTCGCCCGCGGCGAATGTGATCGCCGTAGAACCCGAAGATGAGGTGATGCCTTGGAACTGACTGAGGATACCGTCGGATTGAGTGTAGAGATAGATACCTGCGTTCCCACTCCACGTGAGGTCGACACTCAACGGCGAATCGGTCACGGTGAACGACCGCCAGGACGTCACCTCGTACGCGTCTCCAGTTGAGTTGGCTCCCACCGAGAAGCCGGAGGTCGTCGTTGTTGCGGTCCACGAAGCGGTGGCGCCGCTAACCGTCCTAGTCCGTGCCAGGAATACATTGGCTCCTAAGAGGATGTTGGACTGTTCGGTGTCGTTGTTGAACAAGTTGTTTTGGTTGAAGGATGAATAAGTGCCTGTGTTAGTCGGATTCGTCCACACGATCCCCGCCTGCGCCGCCGAACCCGCCACGGCCACGGCCGCAGCAATACCAACCATCGAAGAAATGAAAGTCTTGTTACGCATCTGAAACTCCATGCTGGGCTCTCGCCCGGTTGTGCCCACACTCCCGTGTAGGCGTTACATAGCCGAAACCGTCGGCGCGGTTGTAAACACACGTTTGCCCCACCGGAGCAAGCGCTTCTTGAATTGCGTTCATCACTTTCAGGCTTCACCTGCAGCTGATGCCACGCTCCAAATACAAGAACGAGATTTACCCCCCCCCCCCATCCATCATGCATTTTTTGAGATTTTCATCGTGAGTGAAAAAGCGCCGTTCTAACTGCGCTACGCCCGAAAAATCTTCCTTGGCCGCCTGCCTTTAGGGGAACAGGTTCCAGCCCTTGGTGTGCACGCGCCTTCCGTGTGCGAGCCCCCGCAGTGAGCACGGGATCCTCGGTAAGCGGCGTGTGAAACTGAGAAGTCCGGCAGTTGGACGTACGCCCCGTGGGTGCCAACCGGACGAACAGTTTCGCCCGAGGCTAAGCGGGACCTTGTGGAGCGCAGCCGTCCGCGTCCGAGGGTCCCGCGCGCAACGGAGGGGGCGGTCAACGACTCAACTCACTGGAAACGCGCGCAACGGAGTGAGCGGTGGACGACTCAACTCACTTACAAGCCCGCAGCCGCCAACGCTCGTTTGCCCACGTGTTGCATGATTGCAAGCACGCCGATCAGAATCACGAAGCCGATGGCAATCGCAAACAGTCCTTGCTTCTCCATCAGTTCCTTGAGATCCTTCGCCCCCGTTGCCGAGCCCTGCGCTCCCACCCACACGGCAATAAAGGTGCGCGGCAACATGCCAGCGATCGATCCAATGATCATCGGTACAAAGCGAACCCCTGATGCTGCCAACACCAAGTTGGTGAATGCAAAAGGCGAGTTCGGCGGGAATCGCAACAGTGCGACGAGCCCCATCGTCCGCCATGTGTTGGCTTCCACAAGCGATGATCGCACCACGCGCCAGCGCGGGTGGTCGTCGATGCGGCGGACGATCGAATCGCCAGTCAACAGGCGCGAGAGACCGTAGCCCAGCACCGCTCCACCAACGTAACCAGCTACTGAAACCGGAACGCCGATGGCAGTTCCAAAGACCCAACCCATCAAGACGGCTTGCGCATACGTGGGCAGCAAACCAAAGCCAGCGCAGACTGCAAAGCCACCCGCTGCAATCCAGGGACCGCTGCCGTGATGTTCATGCAGCCAATCGGTAATTTCAGCCAGCTTTGCAAACAGCAAAATGCTGAATGCCAGCGGCAAAGTGAACCATGCGAGTGCAAGGGCGGCGGTCGCAATGATGCGAATGTCACGCGTGGGAGGAACAGAACTCACGGCGCCGCAAGCTGCCCTTCAGCTGGTTTTTCTGACATGTGACCGGGCGTGTTGGGGTCGCGTGATCCTTCGGCCGGTGCTCCGCCCATCGGGTCGCCTGGTACTGGGCGCACTGGGCCAAGTTCACCAAGGCGCATGCGCACCTGCCCGAAGAAGTGATCCGCTTCTTTCCAGAAGTGCGCCGGTACCGCCCAGTCCGGTGAAGAGAACGTGACCGTGGTGGGTGATTGCGCCGAGACCACTGCGGAGAATCGCCATTGCAACTCCTCGCGCTGCGGGGAGAGACCCGGCTCTACTAAGTCGCGGCGCAGGTCGCGATAGACCGTTACGCGTTGCGCAGCGTCATCGACCTTCAACTTGTTCTCAACAACAATCCAATCGGGGTAACGCGGCGCGCGCGAGGCTTGCACCACG
>JBILYM010000136.1:0-6055 GCA_044377725.1 Phycisphaerales bacterium | reverse complement strand
CAGAATCGGCGTGACTGGAGTTTCTGTACTCGTCGTGGTTCGACGCAGAATTTCATGCAAATCCGCGCGTTCCACAGAGGGCACGGCAATCTTGAGAAGGAACCGATCCAACTGCGCTTCCGGCAGCGGATAGGTGCCCTCTTGCTCAATGGGGTTCTGCGTTGCCAACACCAAGAACGGCGCACGCAATCGATGGGTTTCACCACCCACGGTGACGGACCGTTCCTGCATCGCTTCCAGCAGCGCGGACTGGCTCTTTGGGCTCGCGCGGTTCACTTCATCGGCAAGCAGAATCTGCGTAAAGATTGGTCCGGGACGAAACTGCATGACGCGATGCCCGGCATCATCATCCATGAGAATCTGCGTACCAACGATGTCCGCCGGCATGAGGTCCGGAGTGAATTGAATACGACTGAAGTCCAGATGTAGCGCATCACCAAGCGTTCGAACCAAGAGCGTCTTACCCAGACCAGGCACGCCTTCAAGGAGAACGTGACCACCCGCAAAGAGTGCCCACAACGTCTGATCAACGACTGCCTGCTGACCAACCACGCGCTTACCGATCGCCTCGCGCAATCGCAGCGCCACCGAGCGGAATGATGCGCAGCGCTCGCGGGCGATGTCGTCATTCTCAATGCCCGCATCGAACGCGGGCAGCCGCGCGATGTCGCCCGGGAGTTGTGGCGCGATGACGGTCATGTGCCAGTACCACCGGGACCATTGCCCGAGCCACTCGGACCACTTCCCGTGCCCCCGGGACCACCGCCCGAACCACCTCCGCCACCCGCACCACCCGACCCGCTATCGCCATCCAACTTATCCAACGCACGACGGCGCGCGGCACGCAGGCGCGCAAGCGCGTCGCCCTCATCTGGCGCGGATTCCGGGGCAATTGGCCTGGAAACTGCGCCCGGCCGTGCTGGCCCAGCATCACTTCCCGCGAGGTCGCGCGCATCCACTTTCTGCGCACCTGAATCTGCTTCATAGCGTGTCGCGGCGGGCGCACTGCCGCGGCCCGACGTCGCACCTTCGCGTGCGCGCCGCAGCGCGTCTACTCCACCCGTTCCGCTGCTGGTTGATCCACCCGTCACGCGGGCAGCAAGTTCCTGCGCGTCGCGACGATCAAAGGCGATGCGGCGCCACGCCACATCAAGCAAGATCAACACGGCCGCCAAAATCGCCGCTAACTGCCACAGCGCCCGCGCAGTGCGTGATGAGCCCAAGTCAGAGCGATCAAACAACTCCCAGGTCTTTGCATCAGTGAGACGCAACACACGACCGCCAGTCCGTTCAGCAATTGACCGTAGCAACGCCGCGTTGTCCCGAATGGCGCGGTACTCAGCTGGATACGGAACACTGATTGCTGCCTGCACACTGCCAGCACGGGCCGCGGCATCGCCGGAGCCCGCCCGCGCAAATGCAACATTGGCCAAGTAAGCGCCCGCCTGTTGCGCGTCAAATTCGCCAGTAAATCGCCCCGGTCCAACTTGACGAAGCGGCAATTCCATCACACGCCCATCGGGTGTCACCAGCCGCGCCTCCGCGCGCGTCTCAGCAGCGAAACCATTCTGCGCCTGCTCGCGTGTCTCCACTTCAATAAAGGCGCGATCGCCGTCGACACGCGTGGCAATGCTGACATCTTGCGGCATCGCCGGGCGCATCACCCAACGCAGCGACTGTTCCCAGAACGCTCCGAAGCGCGGCCACGTTGTCCATGCCGCGCCCCAACGACCACTCACATCACTTGCAAATGCAATGCTGCGCCCCAGGCCGTAGTTCCAGTGCGAATAAAACGGATCGGTTCCATCCTTGTTCTTTACGATCGCTGGAACCTGCGCCAAGCCCTCGCGCGGAACGGTGAGTACATAGCCACGCACGGGCGGTAGCGAATCAAATCCAGCCAATGGCCCGGCAGCCCCGGGAGCCACCTGTGGTTGAAAGTCACCTTCCACAATCAACGAACGCGAAACCACGGTTGCTTCCTGAATGAAAATCTGCGGCAACTTGCGCGGATTCTCTACGCGATAGAAGCGACCACCGGTCTTGGTGGCAATGGCCTGCATCTTGCGATGATCTTCTGGACCACCATGACCAAGGCTGGAACTACCGCTTCCGGCCAGCAGCACGGTAGTGACGGTGATCTTTGCAGCTTTGAAATCATTGAGAAGTTCCGGTGGCGGCGCGCCCGGATCGCCATCAGAAATGACGATGACATGCTTCTGTCCAGCACGGATCTTCACCATGTCATCCAAAATCATTTCCATAGGCGTGGTGAAGCTTGGCATATCACCCACCACCATCTTCTTAGCAGCATCCTTCGCGCGGCTCTTGTCGCCGATGATCTGCAGAGGGAAGCCCCATCCATAACCATCCTTGGTTGCCGGCCCGCCACCATAACCAGCGCCACCAAGAGAAATCAAACCCGCGTAATCCTGGCTGGACAGCGCGTCAATTGCTGAATTGGCAACCTGCACGCCCCAGTAGTTTCCTTCCGGCATCTCACAGCTATGGAGAAGCATGGCCAGCGCGCCACGCAGAATCTGCCGAGTCTGCGGTGGATCAAGTTTGACTGGCAGGGTCTTCTCAGTTTCCGAGCCGAGCCAACCACCAGCGCCGAAACTCTCCGGACCACCAAGCATCACCAGTCCACCGCCAAGGTCATGGACGTACGAATGCAAGCCGCGGTCAAACTCATTATCAAACGACCACCGCGGCAGATTGGCGATGATCACTGCATCAAATCCAGCCATGAACGCCAGACCCCGGCCCATGACGGTTTCTGGCTGCGCGCGTTCAACTTCAATCTTCCCATCGCGAAGCGCGGTAGCCAACGCATTGCATTCCGCACCACCACCTGGCTCAATGATCAGCACGCGTCCCGTGCCGCCAACAAATACCACCGCAGCACCGGTGTTGTTCTGCTGCACCGAATCCATCGCTGACTCAGTTGCCTCAAATACAGCTCGAAATCGCTGCGCGCCGGTGCCGTCAGCAACGACGGGAAGCGTCACCAGATTGGCGCCCGGCTGCAACTCCACCGCGTACCCAAGACCATCACTCGCGCCATCAAGATCGATCGGCTCATCGTTCTGCCACAACAGAATGCGCCCACTTGCGGGACGCTGGCTTCGAATGGAAATCCGCAGATCAATCGATTGGCCCTCACGAGCACGTGTTGGCGCACGCAATGACTCAATGAGCACTTCGTTGTTGTGTTGGTACTCAAGCGGCACCACATCAATGGGAACGCCGGCCGCTTTGGCAAGCGCCGCTGCATCTTCCAGACTGCCGGTGGTCTGATTGCCATCGGAGAGAAGGAGGATGCGCGCAGTGGTATCGCCCGGCTGCGTTGCCAGCGCCATGCGTACGCCGCCCGCCAAGTCAGTCGCTTGCATGTCGCCAACGTGACCAGTGAGCGTCACTTCACCCGCATTCGCAGGCATCGCTGCAATGACCGCATCGCGCGCCACCGTCACCGCACCCACCCGATCTTCGGGACGCTCCTTGCGAGCAACTGCCTCACGCACTGCTTTCTCTGCTTGCGTGCGCAGGGCAAGCGGAATGCTGTCGCTTGAATCGGCCACCACCAGAACGCTCATAGCGTCAGTCTCACGAACGATGCTGGGCCGCGCCACCGCCACGGTCAGGCACACAAGCACCAAGATGCGCAGCGCCAACCCGCCCCACGCCTTCCACCGTCCAAGCACCGGCACGCTCCGCCACGACATCCACCAGAACGGCAGCGCCAGCGCCAAGATCGCCAGTGCCAACGGATGTTCGAAGGTGACGTTCATGACTAATTATGCTCCACGCTACCGCAGCGGCACCGACAACGGGACGATCTGCGCACCCGAAGTGCACACTGAATCAAGGGGCGCCACCAAGACGCGCGAATGCCCGGAATCCAGGATGAAAGCTTGGTTACCCCGAACGCCGATCGCCCAGGGGAATCGCAACGAATTTTCGCCGCTTGGCACTGACCGAACGCGTTCTCCATCAATCACGTGCAACACCAGCGGCGTCGGCGCGCCGGACACGGCCCGCACCGTTCCCAGCGAATGTCCATCGGTAGCATTGAAGCGCTGGACGCGGTGGTTGCCAAACTCGGTGACCAACACCGTGCCGTCCGGAACAACTTCCAGACCGTAGGGGTACGCCATCTCACCGTCATTGGGTCCAGCTTTCCCAAATGACCGCACCGGCACCCCTTCCATCGTGAGCACTTGAATGCGGTGGTTGCATGCATCCGCCACATAGACCTCGCGGCCGTCCCTTGAAAATCCAATCGACTGCGGGCGATCAAACTGCCCAAGGTCACGCCCATTGCTGCCGATGGAGCGCAGGAACTTTCCATCCGGCGTGAACACCTGAATCCGATCATTGCCACCGAACTCACACACCCACACCGTGTTGTCCGGTGCAATCTCCACATCGCATGGATAGATGAATTGTCCAGGGCCAGTGCCGTACTCGCCAATACGTAAAAGTTCTTTCCCATCGGGCGACCAACAGATGACGCGGTGGTAGTGCGTATCCGCAACCCACACGCGACCGTCGGAGCCGACACCAATTCCGGTCGGCTTTCCGAGCGTTTTCTCTGGCATCGACCATTCTGCAATGAACGTTCCATCAGGAGCAAATCGCTGAATGCGTGCTTGACGATCGACTACCAACACCGTTCCGTCGCGCGGATCAATGTCCATCGCGCGCGGATACTCAAACTGCCCACGACCGCGCCCCGGCGCGCCAAACCATCGCGTTGCCTGAACGTGCGGTCCAGTTGGCGGCACCGGCACTTCACGACACCCGGCAATGACCACCATGAGTAGCAACAGCACGGCTGTCCCGCGCATGCGTTCACCGCGCGCGCTCACCAATGCCACCGCCGCTCCAGCACCCGCCGCCACCAACAGTAACGCCAGCAGTGATCCAAGCACCGTTGCTGGCTGCTGATAGTGAATGGCGTTGAGTAAAGTTGATGCCGACCACGCCCAACCGGGCGGTTCGACACGCGCCGCCGCCACTACTTCGCCAGCCGCAAGCGTGGTGCCCACCAGTACCGCGGCCAAGCCCGCGCCGCGCACTTCCGGCGCCAAAGCGTGCAGCAATCCGCGCGAACCTCCCCCATCAATGGCGCGCAATTCCCGACGTTCACGCGGCTCGCGCAATGCTGCGAGGCGACCAAGCCATGCACCAACCACGCCAAATCGTCCGAGGTGTGAGAGCACTACTACGGCGGGTGTGTCGTATATCCATGGGCCAACAGAATCAATGTTCCATGCGGCTACCAGCGTCAATGCCCCCACGGTGGCGGGCACCAGCGCGGCAATCATCCAGCCAGCCAGCATGACGCGTTCCAGGAAGCGCGTGCCGCGTGTCCCGCGTGCAGCAAGCAGTAAGTGCCCGCACGCCACCACGCCAATGAGCGCGCCCGCGATGGCCGCGGTACCGATCGTTCCAGCAGCACCGCGCACGCTAGTTGCTACAAATCGGTCGAGCGCACCTTGGGTGATCAGCGCGTACGCCAGCGTTGCCAGCGGGGCAATCAACGTGCACACCAACACTATCCACGCCAACCATCCTGTACCGCGACGAACGAGCGCCGGTCCATCGTCGCGCGGCGTGATCGGCCAGCACGCAAAGGTCACAGCACCGACACATGCAAAGAGCAGCACTGGCCACGCCGCACGCAGCACCACGCTTGCTGGGATTCCTTGTACATCCAGCGTGCGCAGTTCAAATCCAAAGGTCGGCACCTGCGCCAAGTCAAAGGCGATGGTCGATCCACCAATCACGACGATGAGTGCTGCAAACGCCAGTGCCAACGCGCTGCGATCGGTACGCCACGCGCGCCGGAGTCGATCAGTCACCCCTTCGCCGTCGACGGCACCAACTTCTCGTTCGACCGGCTCTGCGCCCATTGAACGTCCGGCCACCATCCACGCCGCCAACGGCCACGCCCACGAAGTCAGCCCTGCCAACAAGAGGCCTGTCCGTAATGAATCCGAGTGTCCACCGCGCGCGCTCCAATCGCCCACCATTGATCCGGGGCCCG